>JAYGEF010000349.1:0-6811 GCA_046582535.1 Alphaproteobacteria bacterium | reverse complement strand
CGTGTGCTCTTCCGATCTTGATGATGAACGGCAATGCGGTGCTGCAGGCGATGAGGAACACGATGCTCATGATGACCAGCAAGCGCCGATTGTATCGGTCCGCCAGCCATCCCATGGGCAGCTGAAAGGCCAGGCCGCCGAACGCCATGATCAACAGCAGGTAAAGGGACGATGTTTCCCCGAGACCAACGTGCTGGGCGTAAATCGGCAGGAAGGTGATCATCGCCATATAGGTGGCGGCGAAGATACCGTTGAGAAACATAGCCGTGGGCGCCATCCAGAGAAACCGATGGAACTTCACTGATGGTTGCCCGCTCATGGCCGGCGAAGCGCCGGCGGCAAGCAGCAGCGGTGCCGCCGATACAGCGATCAACGCGCCGGATACCAGGAACGGCAACCATCCGGTCGTGCCGGTCTGGGCCAGGACAAAAGGTCCAATGCCGCTGCCCGCTGCCAGGGCCGCGCTATACAGGGCGATGACACGCCCTCGCGAGCGGTCCTCGGCAATCTGGTTGATCCAGGCTTCGCCGGCGATTCAGACAATGCTGCCGAACAGGCCAAGCAGAAAACGCAGGATGAACTACGCGTAGATGTCGGGGAAAACCGGCAGTAAGAGGAAAACTCCCACCGACAACAGGGTTGATCCGATCATCAGTCGCGGCAACCCCAGGGTGCTGATGAGCCGGGCGGCGAAGGGTGCGATGGCAAACACCGCCACCGCCTGGGCGCCGGCGCTGATGCCGATGGTCATTTTGTCGATGCCGCGGGCTTCGAGCACCAGAGCCAATAGCGGCATGCTCAACCCGAAGATCAGCGCCTGTACGGTCATGGAAGCGATGACCGCGGACAGGCTGCGCCGCCATTGGCGGGCGGTCAGGGTGACGTCACTCATGAACCACGCGTCGGGTCTTGCCGATGTGATAGCGCAGGGGGACCGGCCGTTGTGCCCGTACCTCCGGTGTCGCCGAGACGCGAAACGCAGCCTCGTCGAGAATGTACTGGGTAATGTTTGGGATCTTTAGCCGTTGTCCTGCTTCGCTCAACAGCACCCAATGGAGATCGAGCAACTCGGCGTCGCCTTGAAGCTCGCCGCGAAAATGGCTGGCATCGGCCATGAAAAAGCGGGTGTTGAAGCGCTTCGGCGAAGACGACGGGGTGATCGCCCGGGCGATGTAGTCCAAGGCCTCGAGACCGGGCAGGGCGCCGGCGTCACGGTAGGCCTGCCACAACGGCGTGTCGGGGACGCTGCCCGGGGCAAAATCAGCGGCCTTGCCGCACAACAGCAGCCCGGTCTCCTCGAACGTCTCGCGAGCGATGGTAATGGCCAGGGTAGTCGCCGCCGCCGACCGACACCGGCGCGTCAGCCCCGCCGCGACCTCGGGCCGGGGCGCCACACCCGGCGGGGCGAGGGTGTCTTCCGGGTCGACCCGGCCGCCGGGAAAGACATAGACATCGGGCATGAAACTCGCCCGTGGCCGACGGCGGCCCATGAGAACTTCGGCTTTGTCGCCTTGGCCGCGAACTATAACCACACTGGCCGCATCGACAGGCCGCACGGGACGACTCTCGGCAATGGCATGGGGCAACGGCAAATACTCTCGAAGAGGACCAATTTGGACGAGCCGGCTAGATAGCTGTTGAAGCCGTTGGCTGTCCAGCAGATTGCGTATTTTTTGGTGTGAGGATTATGGTCGGCAGGCCGGGTGGCGCGGCGTTTTGCGGGGAAAAAGTACCGCCGTTCAGGCGCTGATGGCGGCGCGGCCGGCGTCGGTCAGCCGGCAGATCAGCCAGTCGGGTTTGATGGGGTTGGTTATCCACGGCTCGGCCCAGCCTTCGCGGACGCAGCTCTTGATGGTCTGGGGATGGATCGACTGGCCGTTTTCGTCGAACAACGGCAGCTTCCCGCCGGGCTGGGCCACGCCACGGGCAAGCCAGCGGCGCTGCACGGCGGTTGGCCGCCGCCCGTCGCTGGCGCGATCCCGTTTGTCAGGCGTCACGCGCGTCGCTTGGTCGTTCATAGGACTTACGTCCTCCCGCTGACGATCCTATATCAGCTTGCCCAAAAAACGAAGGGCGGCGCTGGTACGCCGCCCCCGGGCAGAATCAATACGAAAGGATTTTGTCTATTACTTCGCCTTGCGGGCGCCTTTGGTGCGCTTGCGACCCAGGCCGATCTTCTTGGCAAATTCCGAGCGCTGGGCCGCGTAATTGGGCGACACCATGGGGTAGTCCACGGGCAACCCCCACTTGGCCCGGTATTCCTCGGGCGTCAGGTTGTAGGTGGTGCGCAGATGGCGCTTGAGCATTTTGAGTTTTTTGCCGTCTTCGAGGCAGATGATGTAGTCGGGCGACACCGAGCGGCGAATGGAGACCGCGGGCTTGAGCGGAGTCTGGGCCGTCGCGCCACCAGCGGATTGACCGTTGAGGGTGGCGTAAACCGAGCGAATGACATCGGGGATCTGCGAGCCGGGAAGATCGTTGTGGCTGACATAGGCGGAAACGATATCCGTGGTCATTTGAAGTATTACCGCGTGGGATGTACTAGCCGATGCATCTCGATCCATTTCGCGTGGTCCTTCCCTTATGTATTCGGCGTGTATTTGGTGCGCCGTTTTCCGCACAGTTTTAGTCGCATGACTGTGTGCGACTGTCAATACTGTAAAGCGGCATTAATTGAATGATCGTAAGCATACGTTGGTTAATCCGAATGATTCGCAAAGCCAAACGCTTTGAAGAATTCGATCTAGTCATCCAGTTACACTGCGGGTATTTTTGGCCTGATGACGTGGTTTCTGACGATTTGCTGCCGCTGAGCCGCTAATATCGGTCGAGACCCAAATAATCATCACCTACAGTGCGTTGTGCCACGCTGGAACCAGCCCGCAAGATATGCTACTAGAAGGGACTGAATTCGCCGTAGGGGCGGGGGGTAAGAATTCATGGCCGACGACGCCATTGTCATTGCATCGGATCACGCGGGTTTCGAACTCAAGGAAGTCCTCAGGGGCGAGCTTGAGTCCTTGGGTTTTGACGTCCATGACTTGGGAACCCACAATACCGACTCGGTGGATTATCCGGATTTTGCCCATGCGCTGGCCACTGCGGTGGTTGACGGCGAGGCGCCGCGCGGGGTGCTGTTGTGCGGCAACGGCATTGGCGCCAGCATAGCGGCCAATCGTCACGGCGGGGTGCGCGCGGCATTATGCCACGACACCGACGCCGCGCTTATGTGCCGCAAGCACAACAACGCCAATGTTCTGGTTCTTGGCGGCCGGGTGATTGCTCCCGATGTGGCCAAGGAATGCCTGCACATCTTCCTTGACACAGCCTTTGAAGGCGGACGACATACGCGCCGCGTCGCCAAGCTCTCCTGAGGGCGATTCCGCCCCCGGTCCCAATTCCGTCATTCCGAAAGAATCCGCCATGCCATCCGCCCCCACAGCGACCGCCGATCCCGGCTTTTTCACCACTTCCCTGGGCGACAGCGACCCGGCCATTCAGCAGGCAATCAATAACGAACTGGTGCGCCAGGACGACGGTATCGAACTGATCGCGTCTGAAAACATTGTCAGTCGCGCGGTTCTCGAAGCCCAAGGCTCGGTGCTGACCAATAAGTACGCCGAAGGTTATCCGGGCCGGCGCTATTACGGGGGCTGCGAGTTTGTCGATGTCGCCGAGGCCATCGCCATCGAGCGCGCCACTAAACTGTTCGATTGCGGCTTCGCCAATGTTCAGCCCCACTCCGGGGCCCAGGCCAACCAGGGCGCCTTCATGGCGCTGTTGACCCCCGGCGACACAATCCTCGGCCTGTCCCTGGCCTCGGGCGGCCATTTGACCCATGGCGCCGCGCCCAACCAGTCCGGCAAGTGGTTCAATGCCATTCAATACGGCATCCGTCCCGACGACGGCCTTATCGATCTGGACGAGGTCGCCGCCCTGGCGCGGGAGCACAAGCCCAAGCTCATTATCGCCGGCGGCTCGGCCTATCCGCGGACCCTGGATTTCCCCGGATTCCGCAAAGTTGCCGATGAAGTCGGGGCGTTTTTCATGGTCGACATGGCCCATTTCGCGGGATTGGTGGCTGCTGGCGTCCATCCCAGCCCGCTGCCCCACGCCGACGTGGTGACCACGACCACCCACAAGACCTTGCGCGGGCCGCGCGGCGGCATGATCCTGACCAACGACGAAGCGATTTCGAAGAAGATCAACTCGGCCATGTTTCCGGGCCTTCAGGGCGGACCCCTGATGCACGTTATCGCCGCCAAGGCTGTCGCCTTCGGTGAAGCGCTGCGGCCGAATTTCAAAGTCTACGCCCAGGCGGTTGCCGACAATGCGGAAGCCCTGGCGGCGACCCTCATGGATCGCGGCTTCGATCTGGTATCGGGCGGCACGGACACGCACCTCATGCTGCTTGATCTGCGCTCCAAGGGGCTTACCGGGAAGGCCACGGAAGCCGCCCTCGAGCGGGCCGCCATGACGTGCAACAAAAATGCCGTGCCCAACGATCCGGAGAAGCCAATGATCACGTCGGGCGTTCGCCTCGGCAGTCCGGCGGCGACGACCCGGGGATTCGGTGTTGCCGAGTTCAAGGAGGTTGGCGAGTTGATCGCCGATGTGCTCGATGGCCTTGCCGCCAACCCGGACGACAATAGCGCCGCCGAACAGGCTGCCCGTGAGAAGGTGCTTGCCTTGTGCGGGCGCTTCCCGATTTACCCTGACATGCGTTAGCGGATAGGATTCACCATGCGTTGTCCATTTTGTGGAAGCGACGATACCCAGGTTAAGGACTCACGTCCCACCGAAGACAACACCGCCATTCGTCGGCGGCGTCATTGTCCCAGTTGCGCGTCGCGTTTCACCACCTTCGAGCGGATCCAGCTACGTGATCTGTCGGTGCTCAAGTCGAACGGCGTTCGCGTCCCCTTCGACCGCGACAAGCTGTCCCGTTCGCTCCATATTGCGCTGCGCAAGCGGCCGGTGGAACCGGAGCGTATCGATCGCATCGTCAATGCCATTCAACGTCAGCTTGAGACCTCGGGCGAGGCCGACATCAAGTCCCAGCATATTGGCGAATTGGTGATGGACGCTCTGGCCAATCTTGATTCCGTCGCCTATGTGCGGTTCGCCTCGGTCTATCGTAACTTCCGCGAGGCCAAGGATTTCGAGAACTTTGTGGGCGAATTGGGTGACGACGGCGTCCTCGACTGATCCGGACGGGCCGGACTCTCACTACATCAAGGTGGCGCTGGCGCTCGCCCGGCGCGGTTTGGGCACGGTGTGGCCCAACCCCAGTGTCGGCTGTGTCATCGTCAGGGATGGTCTCGTTGTCGGCCGCGGCTGGACCCGTCCCGGCGGGCGGCCTCACGGCGAGACCGAGGCCTTGCGCCGGGCCGGTCCCAAGGCCAGGGGTGCGACCGCCTATGTGGCGCTGGAACCTTGTTCCCATTACGGCGAAACCCCGCCTTGCGCCGATGCCCTGGTGGACGCGGGTATCGCCCGGGTGGTTGTGGCGCTGGAAGACCCCGACCCTCGGGTTGCCGGTCGCGGCATGGCATGTTTGCGCGACGCCGGTGTCGAGGCGGCCATGGGCCTGCACGCCGATCAGGCCCAGGCGGTCAATGCCGGGTTTTTCATGCGCGTCAGAGCTGGGCGGCCCCTGTTTACGCTCAAGACGGCGACCACCCTCGATGGCCGGATTGCCACGGCCGCCGGCGAGAGTCAGTGGATCACCGGCGAGGCGGCGCGCCAGCGCGGCCACCTGCTGCGGGCCAGCCATGATGCCATCATGGTCGGTATCGGCACGGTGCTGGCCGATGACCCGTCTCTCGTTTGCCGCTTGCCCGGCCTTGGCGAGCGCTCGCCGGTGCGGGTCGTGGTCGACCGGCATTTGCAATTGCCGTCCGCGAGCCGCCTGGCGGCTACCGCGACGACCCATCCCACTTGGGTGCTTACGTTAGCCGGTGGTGATACCAAACGCCGCGATGAGTTGTCCGGCCTTGGGGTTCGCCTGATCGACGTTGCCGACGACGACGACGGCCTGGTTGATCTCAACGCAGCGGCTGCAGCTCTCGGCGATGCCGGGCTGACGCGGGTTCTGGTTGAGGGCGGCGCCCGACTATCCGCCTCCATGGTGCGCCGTGGTCTGGCCGACCGATTGACATGGTTTCGCAACGCCCGGCTGATCGGTGTCGATGGCTTACCCGCCATGGCATCCCTGGGTGTGGAAGCTCTTGGCGATGCACCGGCGTGGCGCCGATTATCCATATCGCTGGCCGGTGATGATGTGATGGAAACCTACGAGCGAATAGCCTAGGTTGCGCCCTATGTTCACAGGAATTATCACGGACCTCGGCGAGGTTCGGTCGATTGAGGCTGGCGACGGCGGCACTCGCTTGGCCATCATCACCGACTATGACGTGGCGGATGTCGATATGGGGGCCTCTGTCGCCTGCTGCGGCGCTTGCCTGACGGTGGTCGAGAAGGACGCTGATTGGCTCGCCTTCGACGTCTCGGGCGAGACCCTGGACTGTACCACGCTGGGCGATTGGCGGGTCGGAAGCCGGGTTAATCTGGAACGTCCGCTTAAGGTCGGCGACGAGCTGGGCGGCCATATTGTTCTCGGCCACGTCGACGGTGTCGCCGATATCGCCGAATGTGAACCGGTCGGTGATTCCCGCCGTCTGGTGTTTACCGCGCCCCCCGATCTGGCCCGCTTCATCGCCGCCAAGGGGTCGGTGGCCATTGACGGCGTATCGCTGACCGTTAATCGGGTTGATGGGCGTGATTTCGAGATCAATATCATTCCCCATAC
>JAYGEF010000333.1:0-2712 GCA_046582535.1 Alphaproteobacteria bacterium | reverse complement strand
GCGCCGGCCGCCCGCCAGCCGGCATAGGCGGCGATGGCGGCCACAACGATTGCCATGGCGGCCATAAACAGCGCCAGCAACCAATGCACGCTCACGGTTCGCGGGTTCATGACGCGATTGTCACAAGGATTGGTGCGGTTGTCACGGGCCAGTCCACGCTCGCTTTGGACCCGGCGGTCACAAGCGTCTCGATTTTAATCATTAATTCAAAGGGTTAACGCGATAAATTTGTTAACCATGATCAATGGAACCAACCGCTTGTCCATACTCTGATATTATTGAGTGATAGTAACTAGTTAGGTTTGAAAAAGAGAGCGATTTCCGGTCAACGGCCAGTCCTCAGAACAGCACCCCGGTCAATGCAATTGGTGGACTGAGGAGCGGCGGTGGCGGGGTTGCCATAATTTCCGGTCATCGAACACGAGGCCACTGCGGCCCGTCCCCTGGAAAGGACTTCCTGTATGACCGTCAAGATGACCAACTGGCTTTTCGCTGCTGCTTTCTGCCTTGCTCTGTTGCCCGCCACTGTCCAGGCCGACGGCGCCGATCACGACGGCGCCACGATCAATAATGCGACGGCGCTGGGGGACATTGCCCCGGAAGCCGGTTATTCCGGCGACGAAGAACAGCAGCTCATCATCGCGGTCCAGGAAGCCAAGTTGTTCGGTGTCAAAAATCCCCGTCTCGCCGCCAGCCTGAATATGCTGGGCGCCTATTACTACGATGCCGGCAAGCTCGCCGAGGCCGAGCCGCTTTACCGCGCGGCCCTCGCCATGGCGGAACAGGCCGACAATGCCGACCCTCTTGATATCGCCGTCTGCCTAGCCAATCTGGCGACCCTCTATATGGACCTGGGCCGCGACGAAGAGGCGACGGAAATGTTCCAACGCGCTCTTGGTATGTGGTCAGTGGCGGCGGTGCCCGAAGAACAGGTCTAAGAAAAATCCAACGACAGACTGGATGATTACGCCGGGGCGCTGGTCGCCTCGGCGTTTCTTTTTGTCTCGGATCCAAGGTTGCCGGCAAGCTGGCTGAAGGCGCCGATGATGGCCTCGACCTGGGCTTCACTGTGGGCCGCCGACACACTGCAGCGCAGCATGGAGATGCCGTTGGGCGTGCCCGGCGGGATCGCCAGGTTGGTGTAGATGCCGCCGTCGAGAAGCCCGCGCCAGGCGCCGAAGGCCTGCTCGGTATCGTCGAAGCGGATAGCGATAATCGGCCCGAGACCGGCACAAATACTAAAGCCGAGGTCGCTGATGCCCTGGTGAAGCGCCCGGGCATTGCGCCATAGCGCTTTGCGGTGGACGTCGCTGGCTTCGATCAGGCCCAGCGCCGCCTTGACCGAGGCCACATTCGACGGCGACGGCGACGCGGTAAACATGTAGGGCCGGCTGGCCAGGCGCAACAGTTCGAAATCCGGATGATTGGAAGCGGCAAAGCCGCCGATGGCGCCGAGGCTCTTGCTGAAGGTGCCAACCACGAAATCAACCGCGTCCTCGACCCCTTCGTCCTCCGCGTTGCCCCGGCCATTCTCGCCGTAGACACCCACGGAATGGGCTTCGTCGACCATCAGATAGGCGCCGTGGCGGGTCTTGACCTCGGCGAACTCGGCCAGGGGCGCGCAATCGCCCAGCATGCTGTAGAGGCCTTCGACCACCACCAATACATTGCCGCCGTTTTCAAGACGCCCCAGGCGTTTGTCGAGATCGCTGGGATCGTTGTGGCGAAAGCGCCCGATGGTGGCGCCGCTCAGGCGGCAGCCGTCGTAGATGCTGGCGTGGCTGTCGGCGTCGATAAGCAGGATGTCGTCGGGTCCGGCGAGGCCGGCGATGGTTCCCAGGTTGGCCTGATAGCCGGTGCTGAACACCATGGCCGCCCGGCGCTTGAGAAAGCCGGCGATGGCCGCCTCGAGGTCCTGGTGGGCAGCGTAGTTGCCGTTGGCGATGCGCGAGCCGGTGGTGCCGGTGCCTTCCGCGGTGACCGCTTCTTGGGCGGCCGCCATGCAGACGGGGTCAAACGTCAGGCCGAGATAGTTGTTGGTCCCGAACAGGATGACGTCGCGGCCCTCAATGACCGCTTCGGTGGCTGAGCGGACCCGCTCCATGCGCACATCGAAGGGATTGGCGCCAACCGCCAGCAGGCTGTTGCGGGCGCCGGCCAGGGCGGCGAACTTGTCAAACAGATCCACTGGCGGACCCACTGTCGGCGCGGTCATTGATGGCCTGTTCGACCATGGCGGTGAGCTCGCCGACGGTCCGCACATCGGCCACCAGGTTGATTGGGATGGAGACGTCGTACTTGTCCTCGAGGGTCATGAGGAAGTCCAGGATCACCACTGAATCGACGTCGAGATCGGCGTTGATATCGGTCGCGGCGGTCAATTCGATGGCCTGGGTATTGAACGGCGTGAGGAGGTCGAAAATATCCCCCATCACGTTTTCGCCGCCGCTCGTGGCGTGGTCTGCTGGTGTACTGGTCATCACGTCAACTGGTCGTCGCCTATGTCCATGCCGGCTGATCATACGCCTGATCGACCGTCGCCTAAAGCCATCCGTGGTTCCTATACCACGCCACGGTGTCCTTGAAACCATCATCGATGGTCATTGTTGGTGACCAGCCGCTGGCGGTGGCCATGGGGTCGTCGTCACAGACCCAGTTGGGGTGGCACAGCTCGCGGATTTTGCCCGGCGTCACCAGGGGTGTTAGGCCAAT
>JAYGEF010000287.1:0-12027 GCA_046582535.1 Alphaproteobacteria bacterium | reverse complement strand
CCGCCGGCCGGTGGTATAGTTGCGCCATGGAGTTCGTTCTCGATCCCGACGTGATTTTGCGCGCCTACGCCTGCGGCTTGTTCCCCATGGCCGAGCGCCGCGACGATCCGCGCATCTACTGGGTCGATCCGGACCTGCGCGGCATTATTCCGCTCGACGGCTTGCGCGTGTCGCGGCGCCTGGCCCGGCGGGTGCGGCGGGGCGAGTTCGAGATTCGCACCGATACCGCCTTTCGCCGGGTCATGGAGTGCTGCGCCGAGGCCACGCCCGAGCGGGCGGAGACCTGGATCAACGATCAGATCCTGACCCTCTACGAGCAACTCCACCGGCGCGGCGCCGCCCACAGCGTCGAGTGCTGGCGTGACGGCGAGTTGGTCGGCGGGCTCTACGGCGTGGTTCTGGGCGGCGGGTTTTTCGGCGAGAGCATGTTCAGCCGCGCCACCGACGCCAGCAAGGTCGCTCTGGTGCATTTGGTCAAACGGCTAAATCGCGGCGGTTTTCTCCTGCTCGACAGCCAGTTTATCACTCCACACCTGGAGACCCTGGGCGCCATCGAGATCACCCGTGAGCGCTACCACGAACGCCTGCGCCGCGCCCTGGCCACCGACGCCCGGTTCTACTCCGCGGATGAGGACGGTGGCTCGTCGGGGTCGTCGCCCAGCCCCTCGGCGGCCTCGGGCGCTTCGGCGCAGTCGAGCACCCAGACGTCGTAGACCGGGTGTTCCAGGGCCGACAAACCCGGTGACGACGCGAACATCCAGCCGCCAAACAGGAACACCGCTACCTCGCCTGGTTTGACGTCGCGGATCTCAATGAACGCAGCGCTTTCCGGTGGTTCCTCAGGGGGTGTCTTGTGACAGGCCCGGACGATTATCTCCAGAGTGCCGAAGGGCACCAGGCGATTGAGCGGCGCCTCGATTGTCGAGACCCGAGCCGTTACTTTGTCGAGCCCCTGGAGCATGGCCACCGGCTCACCCGCCAGCACCGGCCCGGACAGGATCAGGACAGCGAGGAGTAGCCACCCATGTTTCATCATCACCGCAGACGCGCGGTGACGCGCAAGCGTACGTAATCAACGAACCACTGCCCATGGTCATCGTAGAGAGTCGGCCGCAGGGCCTCGACGACCTCATCTTTGAGATCGCCCCGCTCAGCCTCGGGCACGGCGAACAGGAAGCTCTCGGCAAACGTATCCAGCCAATCACCGATCGCTCCCGGCAGCGGCGTCAGGCGTGGGATCAGAGCAATCGAATCGACATCGAATCCACCGGCTTCGAGTCGCTCGCGGTATTCCCCGTCAATGGGGAAATACCACGGCATGAAGGCCCGGCCTTCATGCCCGCGCCGATCCAGCGCCGCGACCAGGGCAGCAACAACCTGCTTTACGTTGTCACCGCCACCAAACTCGGCGACAAAACGCCCGCCCGGCTTCAGCGCCTGGCGCACACCGGCGATCACCGCATCGGCATCGGTCATCCAGTGCAACGCGGCGTTGGAAAATACGGCGTCAAATTCGTCGTGGAATGTCAGGGCCTGGCCGTCCATCACCTGGGCATCGACACCCAGGGCGCGCGCAGCATCAACCATCCCAGCGGCGCCATCGACGCCAACCACCGTAGCGCCGGCCTCGCCGATACGCAGACTCAAACGGCCGTCGCCACAGCCGAGGTCGAGAATGCGTTCGCCGGGCTTGGCCGCCAACAACTCAAGCAGCGGCGCGCCCAGGTCGGCGACAAAGCCGGCGTTGCGCACGTAGCGTTCGGCATTCCAGTGCTGGCTGACGGGGTTGTCCGTCATAACGGCCCTACGGTCGCCAAGCCTCATAGGGCGGCGGCAGGCCCTCGGGATGATCCCCGTTCGTCAGGTCGCCAGGTGGCCGATAGGCGGCGGCGGTGCCTGTCAGGTTGGGCAAGTGGGGCTGCTGCCACGGCTTGGTCTCCAGGGGCTTTTCGCTGGGCGGCTCGTCAATCATGCGATGGAGCCAGGCGTGCCATTCCGGCGGCGTCTTCGAGGCCTCGGTCTCGCCCTTGAACAGGGTCCAGCGCCGCGGCCGATTTCGACTCGGCGTTCCCTTCTCGCGGTAATAGCGGTTACCGAACTGGTCCTCGCCGACCAACTCGCCTTTCAGCCAGGTCATCAGATGCATGCCTATGGTCGCCATGGCCGCCCTCATGTGTTCGTCACAATAATCGCCGCGTCAGGCGGCGCGCCGAATATGGCACCGCCCGGTCTAGCCGTCCAGTTTCACAGACGGGCTTCGCGGGTCTACAATCATCCATCATGACACCACGAGAGCGCATGGCTGGAGCCCTTCGCGGCAACGCCACCGACCGCCCGGCTCTGGCCTATATGTTTCTCGGCGGCGCCCGCCATGTGCTGGAACGGGCCGGCACGCGCATGGCCAACACTCAGGCCGACCCATCGCTCATGGCCGAGGCCCAGCTCTGCGCCGCTGAGATGTTCGGCCACGACAGCGCCATGGCCCCGTGGGGCTGCCTGACCGTCGAGGCCGAGGCCTTCGGCGGGGCCGTCGAACAGCCGCTCGACTACTACCCGATCATCACCAGCCGGCCGCTGGAGGACGACCACGACCTGAGCCGTCTGGCCATGCCCGACCCGTCGATCAGCGGCCGCATGCCGCTGGCCATCGAGGCGCTCGGCCTGCTGCGCAATCGCGCCCGCGACGACCTGTTCATCATCGGCATGGTGGTGTCGCCGTTCCTGGTCGCCTGCGAGCTGCGCGGCATGACCAACCTGCTGCTTGATCTGCTCACCGACCCGCCCTGGGCGGAGGCTCTGCTCGAACACATAACCGAGGGCACCGGACGCTATGTGGAGGCCATGGTGGCGAGCGGCGCCGTTGACGCGGTGATGTTCAAAAACGCCGGCGCCAACCGCGAGCTCATCGGCCCCACCATCTGGCCCAGTTCGTCATGCCCTATCACCAGCGCCTGTTGGCGACAGCGCGGGCGACCAACCCCGACGTTCTGCTCATCGAGCACAACTGCGTCGACACCCCCTATTTCAGCCATATCCTGGACAACGACATCGACGCCATAAGCTTCGCCCACGGCGATGTCGCCGCCATTAAAGCGAATCACGGCATCGACTGCCACCTGTCCCACGCCACCCCCGGCGCCTGCCCCAACCGAGTCTGCCTTCACGCCGAGAGCCCGGATCAAGCCAAGGCCCGCATCGGCAACGTCGATCATACCCGCATCGTTCTCGGCGCCACCGCCGACCAGGTCTACGCCGAAGCCCGTGGCTGCATCGAAAGCGCCCGGCCCAAGGATGGCCAAGCCACCCCGGCCGCCTTCGTCCTCAGCACCGGCTGCGAAATCCCCTTCAAGGCGCCAGTGGAAAACATTGTGGCCCTGGCCCGGGCGGCACGGGCGGGGTTTTGAGGGGCGCTACACCGAATTCTCGTCGACCCTCAGCAGGTAGCAGCCGTTGATGCGCCAGTGGCCGTCGGGTTGGCGCTCCATGGGGTAGAGGGCGATGACGGGGACGCCGTCGGGGCCGATCAGGTAGACCCGCTCGGCTGGTGCGCCATGGAAGTCGATTACATCGCGGAATTCCACCTGGCGTGGGCGATAGACCGGCTGGTAGGCCTCTCGAACCATGCGCATGAAGTTCGCGGCGGTCCGGAAGTGGGCCTGAATGTCGGGTGTGGCCTGGGCGAAGGCGGCGGCTCCGTCGTCACGCTGGAAGGCGTCGAGCTGGTCTGCGATCACCGCCTGGATTGCCTGGCGGTCGCCGTCCGACAGGGTGGTCGTTTGGCCCTGCGACCCCGATGCCCAAAGGCACAGAATGATAGCGACGGCACGGATCATGAAAGTCAGTCCGACCAGGGTGGGCGGGCATCCCAGCGGTCCCAAAAGGTGGTATCCGCCGTCGCGAGGCGCTGGGTCGGGCCGAAATTGCCGCGGGGATAGCCGAGGGGAATGCAGCAGTGGAACGTCGCGTCCGCCGGCACGGCGAACATCTCGTTGACCCGCTCCATGACGTTTGGGTGCAGGGTCGTCAGCACCGATCCTATACCGAGGGCGCGGGCCGCCAGCAACAGGTTCTGAACCCCGGGGAACACCGAACTCGCCCCACCGCCACCCATGGCGAAAGCCAGAATAACCACCGGCGCATGGCGCAACTCATCGGCCAACAGCGACGCCATGCGGTAGGGCGACTCCGCCGGAATGTCATGGCCGGGCAGCCAGCCATAGGCGTCCTTACGCTTGGCCCACCAGGCCTCGTAGTAGAGATCGCCGAAGGCGGCGATACTGTCCCGGTCCCGGATGACCAGAAAACGTCCCGGTTGGGCGTTGCCCCCGTTGGGCGCCTTCGAGGCCGCGTCCAGCACGATCTTCAAGTTTGCGTCGTCAATCGGTCGGTCGTGATCGAGACGGCGGATCGAGCGCTGGCTGAACATGGCCTCGCCGATGGCCATGTCGAGTTGGGCGGGGGGACTCAATCGGACCATCTTCATGGGTGCCGGCCTTTCCTGTGGCGTTGGACTCGAAGGATTCGAGCTTACTATCAGCCTGGCCAAACTACCGTGGTGGGCTGAATTCGCGCAAGCCCGACGCCTCTAAGATTGAGCCTCCATTAATCCAACCAAGTGTAGAACTACCAGAGCGGTATAGGCAGCAACCATTTCACGACACAACATTTGATCGCGGAGGCCAGAAGCGGAACGGAATGTTGGTGGATCAGACGGTATCGGGGCTCGTCATTGGACTACCACGGAACCTGTTCGCGATCGCGGAACAGGCAGCCCGTGGGGCCATCATCCGGCAATTGGGCCAGCCAGACGGCGGTATCCGCGCCGTCCTTCACCGGCCGCCCTTCGGGCCCGCCCATGTCGGTCGCAACCAGGCCTGGACAAAGCGCATTGACCAGCATGCCATCGTCCCGTGTCGCGCCGGCGACCATACGGGTAAGCGCGTTAAGGGCCGTCTTGGAGATACCGTAGGCGGGATGCTGATCACGCATCCCGGTTAGCTGTCCCAGACCGCTTGAGACATTGACGATCCGCCCGCTCTTGGAGCGACGCATGACCGGCACCAGCGCCTGACAGACCCGCAGCGGCCCATAGAAATTCACATCCATTGTTATGTGAAACCGTTCCATCGATTGATCGAGAATACTGGCGTCGATGCGATCGTCGTCGAACAAGACACCGGCATTGTTGACCAACACGTCGAGACGGCCGAATTCACTGTCGAGATATGATGCGAGATCCCCAACACTTTCATCGCTGGTCACGTCAAGCTGATGGAAACGCAATTCCATTCTCGGCCCGTCAAGCGCGTCGCACGCCGCTTTCCCGGCAGCTCTATCGCGACCCGTCACAATGACGCAGTGACCGGCGGATGCCAGTTGCCGACAAACTTCGAAACCGATACCCCGGTTCGCGCCCGTAATCACCGCGATAGGCTTATCCATCGTCGCGCACCCTTTCATATTATTGGGTTGCCGGCACCAAGCCTCAGCCCATGGCAGCATTGGGAATTACGCCCTTCTCTTCGCCAACGACACGGGTCTGGCGCAGGCGTCGCCGCCAACGGTCGGCGTCGTAGCCCATGCCTCGGTGGAGAATACAGCGGTTGTCCCAGACCACTGTGTCGCCGACCCGCCAATCGTGGGCGTAGATATGGGCCGGTTCAACCGAGCGCTCGAGCAAGTCGTCGAGCAGGCGGCGACTGTCAATGCCAGACCAGCCGGGAATCGACCGCGCGTGAGAACCGACGAACAAATTCCTCAGTCCGTTCGCCGGGTTTTCCCGCACCAGTTTGTGCATGACCGGCGGCAGGGATGCGGCGTGGTTGGGATTGACCGGCGCTACCTGGCTTCGCGAGAACACGTAGTCATGGAGCACGTGAAGCGGATCGACGGTTTCGCGCAGATCGTCAGGCAGCCGTGCGTAGGCGGTGCGCATGCTTGCAAACTCGGTGATACCCTCTTCGCCCGGCACCTCGTAGGCGTGGAGAATAGAGACATAGGACGGCACCTCGCGGAACGACGAGTCCGAATGCCACAGCTGGTTACCCTTCTGATAGCGGGTGCCGGCATAGGCGTTGTCGCGTTTGGAGCCGTCATCCTCGACGTTGCCGACGGAGCCGAAAAAGGTGACCTCGCCGGTCGAGCCAAAAGTCCCGTGCTCGGCCTCGGGCTCGCCAAGCAGGCGGGTAAACGCCAGCTGCTTGTCGTCGTTCATGTCCTGGTCGGGGAAACACAGTATCGAGTAGGTCTCGACGGCATCCCGGATCATCGCCATGGTATCGGGTTCAATGTCGCCGGATAATGCGACCCCGGTCACCCGGGCGCCGAAGTCACTGTTCAAAGGTTCGATATTGAGTTTCATCATGGTCGCCACATTCAAAATCTATCGCCACGGCGTCAAGGATTCGGAGCCCTGTCTTACTTCAATGACTTTTTCCATTCCGCGGTCAACGGGTCATCGCTCATATCGTGGGTCCACGGCAACCGGAGCTTCCTGTCGCCGATCACATCGTCATAGAAATAGAGCTCCCGCCCGGGTTCCTCTGTCCACTTCAGCGTACCGAACCAGCGCTCGATATCGATTCGAATGACCGTTGTCACGTCGATCTCCTTGGAATTCGCGGGCCGATAATCAGTGTCGACCGTTAGATGCGGCGTGTGCTTTTCCATCAGCAACTGCATGACTTCATGTTTCTTGTCATTGTCCAACACGGGCGACGTGGTGCCGAAAACCATGACGCCGGCTTGTTCCTGATAGAAAGAAAACGCGAAGTCATCCATGCGGAATGCCCCGACCTCGTATACGCAGAGACATACCCGCGGCTCCTCCTTGACGTTGTCGATGGCCCGTCCCGTGTGGGCGCCGTGAATGTAAATGGCGTGATCCTCCTCCACATAGATGAAAGCGGACGGGCGCAGAAACGGCTGGCCGTCCATAACGGTCGCGACCGTGCTGAACAGCGAATACGTCAACATTTCCCGAATCCAGTTTTCATCGTGGACCTGGCGATCCCGGCGACGGGGCGTGACGAGTTGTTCATCCATTCGGTGGCCCTTTGGAGCGTTAGTGGTTTTTCAGGTCCAACGACGACCGTCCGCTCGGTCAACGGGCGCCGACGTCATTGTTCGAGGTGTGCGATGGTAAATCGTGTCATGGCCGCCACATTCGAAGCATGGCGTCCCGGCGTCAAGGGTTCACGACGAACCCTGAATTACTTGGTCTGGAATTCCCAGACGCCATCCCAATCGGCGGGTAGCGGTTTGGCGCGAAGCTGGGTGATGCGGTCGAGATAGACCGCGGCGGGCGGGTCGTCCGGGTTGTGCTTCAGACAGGCGTTAAACGCCGTCGTCGCATGGTCCCACGCCTGGCGGCGATAAGCGGCGAGGCCACTGGGAAAGTGCTGGCATTTCGGCCCGGCAAGCGCCGGCTGCTCATGGCCCAGCGACAACAGTTCAAAAACCCGGGTCGGCTCGCGCTTGCCCTTGACCCGGATCAGGTCGAGCTCGCGCACGGCGATGGCGTCGCCGGCCAGTTCACGGGTGCGCTCGGAGATTAGGGCCCGGGTACCGTAGGCCTTGTTGGCGCCCTCGAGGCGCGCGCCCAGGTTCACCGGATCGCCCATGATTGTGAAACTCATGGACACCCGCGAGCCCACGGTGCCGACGATCATCTCGCCGGTGGAGATGCCGATGCGCAGGTCGATGTCCAGGCCATCGGCCCTATCGCCGAGTTCATCCCTGATGTCGCGGCGGAACAGTTCCAGACGATCGAGGGCCTGCACGGCGGCCGCGCAAGCCAGACCGGCATGGGCGTCGGCGGCGGTGAACGGCGGCCCCCAAAAGGCCATGACCGCGTCGCCCATAAACTTGTCGACGACGCCCTGGTTTTCCGAGATGGCGTCGGTCATATGGCCGAAGAAGCGGTTGATCATCCTGACCAGGTCGTCGGACGCCAGGACCTCGGCGATCGAGGTAAAGCCCTTGAGGTCGATGAACATCACCGTCATCTCGCGGCGCTCGCCGCCGAGGTCGGCGATGTCCGGGTTATCCAGCAGGTTGGCGACAATTCGCGGGTCCATGTATTTGCCGAAGGTATCCTTGATGCGCTCCTTAAGGCGCAACTCACCAACCATGTGGTTGAACGAGCCGGTCAGGCGGCTGACCTCGTCGTCCGAGGTAACCCGCACTTCGGTGTCGAGATTGCCGCCCTCGACAGCGACCGTGCCGGCGACCAGGTCACGCACGGCGCGAACAATCGCCCGGGTGATCATGGCGGCGAAGCCGAGTCCGAGCAGGGCGGCCAGGGCGGTCAGGATAATATTGGCATACAGCAGTGTCATTTCGTGCTCTTCGGTGCGCAGCACGGCGGCATCGGGCAGCAATTCCACCCGACGGCGCAGGACGGCGATTTCGCCATCAATGGCGTCTTCTTGCTCGTCCAACGCGGCAAGCTGTGAGTCAAAAAGCGTCACATCTGTGGCTTCCCGCGCTGCCACCAACTGCAGCCCGTGATCCTCGAAGAGCAGGTACTCACGCTCAATGGCGGCAAGGGCGGTTTCGAGCGCGATAATCGCCTCGTGGAGCTCAGGCGCGGCTTTCTCCTCGCGAATAAACAGCGCCTGTGCCGCCTCGAATTCCTGATCGATTTTCTCGGCCAGAGTTTCGAACTGCGCCCGGCCGCGGGCCACCGTTTCGTGGGGGGCCTCGTCCTCGTCCAGGACAAACAACCGCTGTAGCAAGATGCCCTGCTCCAGCATGTGCACATTGATGCGGGTCACCATCTCGGTCACCGGCAGGTGCCGGGTGGCGACGGTGTCCAGTTCGTCGGCAATGCTGGCGGTCAGCTTGATGGAGTAGACGGCGACGGCAACCATCAACGTCAGGACCACGACAGCGACGCCGAAAATCTTCTGAGCAATGTTGAGGCGCATGGCGCCGACCCCTGACCAGGAATGTTCGATTCTGGGCAAATTTTGCGCCTAAGCCCCTTAAAACGCCGTTAAGTTTTATGCTCCCTGTAAGACAACCGATGTGCTGCCGCCGACCTGAAAGACGCAAAAGCACTGCTGGACGACCTGACTTGACAGCCGACACGGGTTCGCCTTCGAAAGTCGATCATGGTAGCGTTTTTGTCCCACACCAAACGAAAGATCGAGCCATGAGCCAAGCCGCCGTCAAACAGCAATCCGGTTACGCCGCCCACCCGGGCTATGCCATCACTTTCGAGCCCTGCGCCAAGCGCCTGCGGGTGATGTTCAACGGCGAGACCATCGCCGACAGCACCACTGTGCGTCTGATGCACGAGACCAAGCACATCCCGGTTTATTATATTCCCCGCGCCGACGTGCGCGCCGACCTGCTCACGGCCACGGACCAGGGCAGCCACTGCCCGTTCAAGGGCGACGCCTCCTACTGGACCATCACGGTGGGCGATAAATCCGCCGAGAACGCGGTCTGGAGCTACACCGACCCCTACGACGAGGTCGCCGAGATCAAGGATTACATGGCGTTCTACTGGGACCGCATGGACCACTGGTTTGAAGAAGACGAGGAAGTCTTCGTCCACGCCCGCGACCCCTACAAGCGCATCGACATCGTACCGTCGTCACGGCCCGTGCGGGTGGTGCTTGGCGGCGAGACCGTGGCCGCCTCGACTCAGGCGCTGTTCCTCTATGAGACCGGCCTGCCGACGCGCTACTACATCCCCGCCGGCGACGTCACCCCGGGCCTGCTCGAGGCCACCGAGCAGGCCACCGACTGCCCCTATAAGGGCCGCGCCCGCTACTGGTCGGCGACCGTCGGCGGTAAGACATTCGAGAACATCGTCTGGGGCTACGTCGACCCGGTCCACGAGTCAGCCGCCATCAAGAACCATCTGTGCTTCTTCAACGAGAAGGTCGACGGCATTTTCGTCGATGGCGAGGAAATCCCCTGCTCCAAGACGCCTTGGTCGTGATTTAGGCGCGGCGACGCCCTCATCCTTGAGCCTGTCGAAGGATCGACGGTGAGCACCCGCCGCCCTACCCTCGCAAATGCTCCCCCAGTCGCCCCACCGTGGCGCAGCCGGTCTGGCTCATGGCGGCGCTCAGATCGCGTTTGAGCACCGCCATGGCGTAATCGGCGCCGGGCTTTCCCAGGGCGCACATGGCGATCATGAAGGCCCGGCCCAGGAGCACGAAGTCGGCGCCCGACGCCAACATTCGGGCGATATCAATACCCGATCTGACGCCGCCATCGGCGAGGATCGCCATAGGGCCGCCGACCGCGTCACGGATGCCGGCGAGAACTTCGAGGGCCGACGGCGCCGCGTCGGACTGGCGGCCACCGTGGTTGGAGACCACGATGCCGTCGGCGCCGATATCGCGGCACAGAGCGGCGTCGGCCGGGTCGAGCACGCCCTTGACGATCAGCCGGCCGGACCAGCGTTCGCGAATGCGGTTCAATGTCTCGCGGGTCATGGGGCCATCAATCAGGTCGGAGAGGAAGCGCGACGCATCGTCCAGGCCCATGCCCTTGGGCACATAGGGCAGCAGGGTCTCGAACCGGGGAATGCCGACGGCCAGGGTGGTCAGGGCCCAGGTCGGCCGGGCGGCGATCTGCAGGGCGGTCAGGGCGTCGAACCGGGGCGGCACGCTAAGGCCATTGCGGGTGTCGTGCTCCCGCGTGGTCGGCGTTGGAATGTCGATGGTCACCACCAGGGTGCGGAACCCGGCGGCGGCGGCGCGGTCGATCAACTCGGCCTCGATCGCCCGATCGTTAGGGGTATAGAGCTGGAACCAGCCCTGCGCGCCGGCCAGGGGCGCGATGGTCTCGATACTGGCGGTCGCGAAGGTGCTCAGGGCAAAGGGAATGTTGTGGGCCCGGGCAGCGCTGGCGAGATGCTCTGCCGCCTTGGGCCAGATCAACCCGCCCAGCCCGATGGGCGCGACCCCGAACGGCGCATCGTAGGTCTGGCCGAGAAGCTCGGTCGCCATGTCCGGCGCGGCGGCGGCGTCGATGTAACGCGGCACCAGGGTGACGTCATCAAGGGCCGAGCGATTTCGCGCCAGGCCGACGCCACGGCCGATGCCAAGCGCCATGTACTCGTAAGCAAACCGCGGCGACCGCCGCCGGGCCGCGTCCTCCATGGTGGCGATGCTGGGAAACCGCCGCTCAATATCACTACCCCTGACAAACCCCACGCCAACCTCCTCCACACAAAAACCGCCCACAAATCAGGCCAGCCAGACTGAACCACAGTGGCGCGGAGAAGCAAAGGGTTGGGGTGGACTCAGGCGGCCGTACGGGGTGCGGTCGTTGGCGGCGTGGGCGCGTCACGAACCTCGATCTCAAGGCGCTTGCCGAGAGCGGTCAGGGCGCGGTCGAGGGCGGGGATCTTGGTGGCGTAACGCGGATCGAGCATCCGGCGTACATCCTTTTCGTCAACGCCGAGACACGCGGCCAGGGCAACCTTGGTAAGGCCGGCGTCCCGCACCGCCTGATAGAGCGCCGCCTTGGCTGCGATCACCGGACCCGGCGCCACGGTGGCGATCCAATCATCGGAACCACGGCGCACTTGCGACGGTTCGGGGATCGGCTCGCCGTCAGTAATGTAATACGCCAGCGCCTCTTCGAGACAGTCGCTGGCCTGGGTGAGAGCTTCGGCAACTTCGGCGCCATCGGTTACAGCGAACGGAAAGTCGGGAAACTCGACGAGCACCCGTTCATCCTCGTCATACGACAGACGAACCGGATAGACGAAATGGGTCATGGTGGTGGCTTCCTACTTCAAGTCGTCACGGCTAATGCCGAGCTGATCGCACATGCTTTTCAACAACCCCTTGCCGATATCGTCATGATAGTCATGGTTTCATTGATGGCCTGTCTATTTCGGCCTGTTTTTGGGCCGCTTTGAGTTCTGCTAACAAGGTTTCAAAAGCCTGTAAATCAGCCACCAACTGTTCTGGCCCAGGAATTGGATCGGATCCTGTCGAAGGATTGTCATGACTATAGGTGTTAGCCGTCGACATACCTTCATGAAAGCCGATA
>JAYGEF010000268.1:0-2351 GCA_046582535.1 Alphaproteobacteria bacterium | reverse complement strand
CCATTCCGCTGCCCGACGGGCGCTGGCGAGTGGTCACTCCCAAGGGCGATATTGAGGCCGAGGTGGTGGTTAACGCCGCCGGCCTGTGGGGCCGTGAGGTGGCGGCCCTGGCCGGCGCTTCCTTGCCGCTTATGCCCATGGAGCACCAGTATTTCGTCACCGAGGACATTCCGGAACTGGTCGCCCTCGACCATGAAATTCCCCTGCTCCACGACAACGACCGCGAGCACTATATGCGCCAGGAGGGCAACGGACTGCTGGTCGGCGCCTATGAAGCCGATGGCCGCCACTGGGCGGTGGACGGTACGCCCCTCGACTTCGGCCTTGAGTTGCTGCCCGACGACTTGGAGCGCATCGAAGTCAACATGGCCGCCGCCATGGCCCGGGTGCCAGCCCTGGCATCGGCCGGCATCAAGCGCGTGGTCAACGGGCCGATGATCTGGACGCCCGACGTATTGCCCCTGGTCGGACCCATGCCGGGGCTGGACAATTACTACGTGGCGGCCGGCGTCATGAACGGCTTCAGCACCGCCGGCGGTATCGGCTGGCAGCTTGCCGAGTGGATCGTCGAGGGCGAGCCGAGCCTCGACATCACCGCCATCGACGTGGCCCGCTTCGGCGCCGACTATTCGACCAAGGATTATTGCCTGGCGCGGACCTACGAGAACTACTCGACCCGCTTCCGCATCCACTTCCCTTATGAGGAACGGCCGACCGGGCGGCCCGCCAAGACCCGCCCGCTCTATGAGCGCCACAAGGAACTGGGCGCGGTGTTCGGCGCTTCGTACGGCTGGGAGGTGCCCCTGTGGTTCGCCCCCGAGGGCGTTACCGCCGAGGACCAGCCGTCGTTCCGCCGGACCAACTGGTTCGACCATGTGGGCAACGAATGCCGCGCCCTGCGCGAGCGGGTCGGCCTGCTCGACACCTCGCACTATGCCAAGCACGAGATATCCGGGCCCGGCGCCGAGGCCTGGCTCAACCGGCTGCTGGCTAATCGCATGCCCACGGAACCCGGCCGCACGGTATTGAGCCCCATGCTCAACGACAGCGGCCACCTGGTCGGTGACTTCACGGTGACCCGCCTCGACGGCGAGCGCTTCCTCATGGTCGGCTCAGGGGTCGTCGAGCGCTATCACCGACGCTGGTTCGACCGCTATCTACCCGCCGACGGCGTCTCGGTGGAAAGCCGCAGCGACGCCCTGTGCGGCTTCTCCATCAGCGGCCCCCGCGCCCGCGACCTGCTGGCCAAACTCACCGGCGAGGGCGTCTCCAACGACGCCTTCCCGTTCCTGCGTAGTCGCGAGATGACGATCGGCCCGGCCACGGCGCGGGTCATGCGTATCTCGTTCACCGGCGAGCTGGGCTATGAGATCTATGTGCCCCAAGAACATCAGGTGGCGGTGTTCGACGCCATCCGGGCGGCCGGCGAACCGCTCGGTCTGGTCCTGATCGGCGGCCGCGCCCTGGGCTCGCTCCGTATCGAGAAGGGCTACGGCAGTTGGGGCCCGGAATACGGCCCGGAATACACGCCGTTCGAAAACGGCCTCGACCGCTTCGTGCGCTTCCAAAAAGACGATTTCGTCGGTCGCGGCGCGGCCCTGCGCATGAGCAACGAACTACCCGCCTATCGCCTGAGCTACTTCGTCATCGACGCCCATGAGGCCGACGCCACCGGCGGCGAGCCGGTCGCCCGCGACGGCGTCATCGTCGGCCAGGTGTCATCGGCCATGTTCGGTCACACGGTCGGCAAAAGCCTGGCCCTGGCCTACATCAACTCGGACGCCGCCGTCCCTGGCGACAACTTCACCATCGAAATCCTCGGCGACAAACGCCCCGCCCGCCTACTGGCCGAACCCCTGGTCGATCCCAGGGGCGAGCGCATGCGGAGCTAATGCTCTACCACCAGCGCATTGGCGTGTTGCTGAGCACCTCTGCACCGTCTTCGGTGACGATAATGTTTTGCTCGAAACCGGCGCTGCCGACGCCTTCGCGGGCGTAGAACGCCTCGATGCCGAGCACCATGCCGGCCTCGAATACGAAGGATGGATCGGCACCCTCCGTCTTGGTCGATATGGACGGGTTCTCGAAGAACAGGCCGTTGCCGTGGCCGTAGATCGGCCACTTCTCGGCCATCTCGCTGTGGTCGCCGCCAAAATCAGCCGCATGGCTGTCACCGATGGCGCAAATGTCGCCAACGGTGGCGCCGGGTTTGACGGCGGCGACCATGGCCTCGATGACCTCGGCATTGGCCTCGATCAACTCCTTCTGGGAATTGGACGGGGTACGGCCGCAGACCGCCGTGCGCCCCGGATCAAGCCAGTAGCCCTCGAACATGGGACCATAGACCCAGC
>JAYGEF010000161.1:0-9608 GCA_046582535.1 Alphaproteobacteria bacterium | reverse complement strand
CGCATGCCCGGCGCGTTGTAGCGCTCATAGCAGCCGGAGTATTCGAGATAGATCGGGTGGCCCTGCTCGAGTTTGACCCGCTTGTAGGGGATGTGCGGCATATAGCCGGTGCGCGGGCCGGTGGTGCACATGGGGTCGATGGACATGAGCTCGGAGCCCGCCGCGATCATGGCGCCGTAACCGGCGGCGACGATCTCGTTGTCTGTCTTGCCTTCGGCGATGACGTCGAGGGTGGCCTTGAGGCCGACGCCGGTCAGGGCACCGGCTTTTCTCATATAGGCGATCTCCGGCGCCGACTTGATCATGCGTATGTCGAGCACCAGATTGGTGGCGTTGACGAAACTGGCGTCGGGCATGGCCTTGACCAAGGCAAGATAGCTTTCGGTGTCAAAGGCGCCGCTGGCGAAGGTTTCGGGATTGCCCATTTCCAGGCCGATGCATTTGTTGCCGGCGCCCCGGTCGCTCAGCATCCGGCCCAACTGGTTGGCCGTGCCCTCGCTCTCGTACCAGTAAAACTGTTTGATATCGCGAATGGTGCTGAACAGCAGGGCGCAGGGCGCTTCCAGTTCCGAGGCATGCAGCGCCACATCGCCGGTGGTCCCGAGGATGCCGATTGTGTAGCCACAGGACATGGTGCAGTCGTACCCGGTGAGGTAACCCAGGTTCGGGGTGCTGCTGATGATCAGCACGTCGATGCCATCCGCGGCCATGCGTGACTGAGTCTTGGCAACCCGCTCGGCGTATTCAGCTTCACTGAACGCCAGCTCCGTCGGCAGCGGTAACTCGTTTAGAATTTTTACCAAGTCCATAACCAAGTCCATGGTGCCCTCCCCGTAACCACAATTTGTAAGGCCGGCATGTAAGCACATTCCGGCCTTATCGGGAATGACGCTGCCCATAAAATTGACGTACAATTCGTGCGAACATGAGGGTCGCCTACATCATGACAGTCGCTACCACGGAAACCGCCGCGCCGGCCGGCGAAGCCGCAGAGTGGAACTGGCTGCCGCCGGTGCCGCTCAAGACGTCGCCGTTGTTTGCCTGGCCGTTCAACCCGATGATGATTTTCAGGTGGTTCGCGGCGAGTTGGTTCGCCGTATCGGCACAGACCGTCGTCTTGGCGCTGACAATCATCACATGGCTCTATCTACAGCCTGCTCTCGAGCGCTGCATCACCTTCGAGTTCGGCTGGGTCGCGCAAATGTTTGCACGAAACCTCGGCCTCATGGTGCTGTATGCCGGCGGACTGCACCTCTATTTCTACACCCTCGGCAAACAGGGCTCCGCCAGCAAATACGATTCCCGGGGCATGGAAACCGACAGTGCAAGGTTCACTTTCGGCAATCAGGTCTGGGACAATATGTTCTGGACCTGCGTCAGCGGCGTTACCTTCTGGACGGCGTACGAGGCGGCGTTCATGTGGGCCTTTGCCAACGACTACATTGCCATGCTCGACTGGCGCGAAAATATTGTCTGGTCCGCCCTCTTGTTTCTGCTGATCCCGGTTTGGGAATCGACATACTTTTTCTTCATTCATCGGCTGCTTCATTGGAAGCCGCTTTATGATCTGGCTCACGCGGTGCATCACCGAAACTCCAGCACCGGCCCCTGGTCGGGCATCTCCATGCATCCGGTGGAACATGCCATATATCTCGGCTCGGCCCTAGTGTTTTTGGTTTTGCCGGCTCATCCAATCCATGTGATTTATATTATGCAGTGGATGACCCTGGCGCCCACGGGTTCCCATTCCGGATATCAAGATTTGCTGATTGGCGGGAAGTTGCGGGTGCGTCTCGGCTCGTTTCACCACCAGCTTCACCATCGTTACTTCGAGTGCAATTACGGCACCGCCGAGGTCCATTTCGATGAGTGGGGCGGCTCGTTCCACGACGGCACGCCCGAGGCGACCAAACGCCTGCGCGAGAGCCGCCGCAAGGGAGTTGCCGGTTAGCCGCCCGGTTACCGGGCCGAATTATGAGGCTCCAGAGGAAATCCAGATAATGACAATCGCTGACGACGGCGCGGTCGTGCCGGGGGCCAAAGCCACGGCGTGGAACTGGCTGCCGCAATTGCCGATCAAATCGTCGCCTATATTCCATTGGCCGCCACGGCCGGTGGAGAGCGCGAAGTGGTTCGCGCGGGCCTGGCACCCGATTTCGGACCGGCCTGTCATCGCGCTGCTCGCGGTTGTCTCGTGGCTGTATTTTCAGCCCGCACTCGACCGTTGCGCCACCTTTGAGTTCGACTGGATCGCGCTGATGTTCGCGCGGAACATGATCCTTATGATTCTGGTTGCCGGCGGTTTGCACCTCTACTTCTACACCTTCGGCAAACAGGGTTCGGTGCGGCAATTCGATATCCGCGAGATGGAACGCGACAGCCCGCGATTCACCTGGGGCGATCAGGTCCGGGACAACATGTTTTGGACCTGCGCCAGCGGAGTCACCGTATGGACGGCCTTCGAGGTGCTGTTCATGTGGGCCTTTGCCAACGATTACATCACGATGCTTGACTGGCGCGATCACGCTGTCTGGTTTGTCCTGTGTTTTGTGATGGTCCCGGTGTGGAGCGGCGTCCATTTCTTTGTCATTCACCGTCTGCTTCATTGGCCGCCGCTCTATCAAGCCGCCCATGCGCTGCATCACCGCAATTCCAATATCGGCCCGTGGTCCGGCATGTCCATGCATCCTATCGAGCATGTCATGTATCTGAGCTCGGTTCTGATTCTGTGGGTAGTGCCGGCACACCCGGTCCATGTTATTTTTCTTCGCAATACCTGGCTCTTACCGCTGCGACCTCACACTGTGGATTCGAGAAAATAGAGGTCGGCGAAACCAGAGGACTGCGTCTCGGCGATTATTTCCACCAGCTCCACCATCGCTATTTTGAGTGCAATTACGGCACCCTGGAAGTGCCGTTGGATGAGTGGGCCGGCGCGTTCCACGAGGGCACACCGGACGCGACCCGGCGCCTGCGCGAAAGTCGCCGCAAAGGGTTTACCGGCTAGGCGGCAATCAAGCCTTCGACAAAAGCCCGGGCTTCGGTCAAGTTGTAGTCATATAGTTTGCGGGCCAGACTCACCGCCGTCACGAAAGGCGGCCTCGGGCGGCCACCGGCCAGACCCGCTCGACCACGCCGTCGCGTATGCCCACGTACCAGTCGTAGAGGTTGACCGTCGGGTCGCAGTGGCCGGGTACCAGCATGACCGCGTCACCCAGGGACAGGACGACTTCGTTGCCGATAGCGAGGGTGCCGTGCTCGTCCGACGGGCCGGTATTGCTGACGCCCTCGGCCTGCCAGGCCAGGGGCAAGCCGGAATCTAAAGCCAGGGCCTTGAGCCCGGCATCGACCACCCGGCGGTCGGCGGTTGGCGCGCTCATCACCGTGGCGCGCACGAACAGACTGTGCTCGAAGCTATCGACCACGGTGCCGTAGTCGGCGTCCATGAATACATAAGAGCCGGCTTGAAGCTCATTTAGAACGCCGATCTCAAGATTGAACTCGACCGTGCCGGTGCCGCCGCCGCCGATGGTCTCGCAACTCAGTCCCACTTCGGCCAAAGCATCCACTGTCGCTGTTGTCATGCGGGCCGCGTCCTCGGCCGCCTGACGCCGTTCGTCCCGGTCACGAATATGCTGGGCGGCGCCGTGGTAGGCCTGGAGGCCGGCGAAGCGCAAGCCCCGGCGTGGCAGCGACAACCTGGGCCAGAGCCACGGCCGGGGCGCCGGGCAGGACGCCGCAGCGGCCCATACCGATATCGATCTCGACCAGCAAGGCGATCTCGGCGCCGTAGGCCACCGCGGCGGCGCCGATGTCGGCGGCGTTGCCGGCGTCATCGACACAGACCGAGATGGTGGCGCCGCGCGCCAGAGCGGCGAGGCGGGTGATTTTGCGAGACCCCACCACCTGATTGCTGACCAGCACGTTGTCGATGCCGCCCTAGACCATGACTTCGGCCTCGCCGACCTTTTGGCAACATACGCCGACCGCCCCATAGGCCATCTGGTGGCCGGCTATGACCGGTGACTTGTGGGTCTTGGCGTGGGGCCGAATACGAATGCCGCGGCCTTCGAGCCGTTCCGCCATGCGAGCGAGATTACGCTTGTAGGCGGCGAGATCGACGACCAGCGCCGGGGTGTCGATCTGATCGACGGACATGCCGACGTCGGCGGGTTGAACCTGGGTCATGGGGTGTCCTTTAATAATCGCGCTCTGATTATCAGCTTTAGCCCAGGACGCATCATCAACGGTAGGAAAATTGAAGTTTTGCGTGCGATCCTTGGTATTTCTAGTCCACCACACTAGGTTTGAGCCATGGAGGACGTGTATTTCTCGGACCTGCGGCGCGAAATGGTCGAACTTATCGCCGCCCACGCCGCCATGGTCCGCGACCACATGGACAAGGACGCCATTGATGACCGGGTCATGGCGGCCATGGCCAAGGTGCCGCGCCACGAATTCGTGCCGGTCGAACTGCGCCGTATGGCCTACCTCGACAATCCCCTGCCAATCGGCTTTGAAAAGACAATATCGCAGCCGTTTATCGTCGCCTTCATGACTGATTTGCTGGGTCTTGAGCCGCATCATCGGGTGCTCGAAATTGGCACGGGGCTGGGCTATCAGGCTGCTGTTCTCGGCGAGTTGGCCAGGACAGTCTACAGCGTTGAGATCATCGGGGAACTCGCCGGTGATGCGCGCCGGCGGTTGGACGGCCAGGGTTACGATAATGTCGAGTCCAAGGTCAGCAATGGCTATTACGGGTGGCCCGAACAGGCGCCATTCGACGCCATTATGGTAACAGCGGCGCCCGATCTCATTCCGCCACCGCTTTTTGGTCAGTTGAAACCGGGGGGTCGCATGGTGATTCCGGCCGGTATAGAAAAATCTCAACAATTAATGGTGGTTAGCAAGAATCTCGAAGGCAATATTTCCACCCGGGAGGTTCTGCCGGTGGTGTTTTCGGCCCTGGCCAGCGCCGGATAACACCTTCAAAACGCCCCAAATCGTTAAATCGTGTCATCAACCCGCCTGGTGAGGAGGCAGGTCCGGCGCAATCTGCTTCACTGCGGTTGAGTTGGGTGGCGGAGGCCGCTTTGGATGACTTTATCGAGGGTAGTGAACATGTACGGCACCAGCGCGAATTTGCAAGAAATCCCCCGCACGATCCCCACCGATGTGAGGAAAGCGGTTGAGATGACCTTGACCGACGGTACGGTTCTGACCGGCGATATGTTTATGCTCGCGCACCAGTTCATTCTTGATGTCATCAACGATGATCGTCGCTTCGTGCCTTTTGCCGCTGCTGACGGCACGGTCAGCGTCATCAACAAGGAAGTCATCGCCCGCATCACCGAGGTTGAGCGTCAGGTTTCCACAAACCACTAAGATCGTCGCCGTAAACTGATGCGGTTGCCGGTCTCGGCAACTTACCCGTCGTCGCGCCGGTCCGAATGACCCAAGGACTTGTCCGGCGCGACGTGGTCGCGGACAATCTGTTTGAGCTCCTTGAGCTCGGGGAACCGCCCCTGGTCCTTGCGCGACCACACCATCCGGCCATCCACCCTGACATCAAATACACCTCCTGATCCGGGAATCAGTGTTACCGCGCCGAGTTCGGCTTCGAAGGTGGTGAGCAGTTCCTGCGCCGTCCAGCCGGCCCGCAAGAGCCAGCGGCAGCCGGTGCAGTACTCAATCTCGACGTGGGGGGCCATGACACTCTACTCCTTCATAATGGGTGCGCTCTTTACCAGCAGAACGAGTATAATAAGGTGTTCCGGCGCGATGTTACTCAGATCATGTGACGGTCGTCACAGACGAGCCGTAGATGGCGGTCTAACCATGGATTTGCGCCATTTTGGCGCGGACTATGAAAACGCAATTTGCATGAGGATGCAGCGGATGAAACAGCACACAAAGTTTATATCGGTGGGTGCACTGATTTTAGCCCTGGGGGCTGCGCCGGCCAGGAACTTTCTTCTGTCGAGGGGCTGGAAACCAGTGGATCGGCTTTTGACAAAGCGCTCTACGCCGAATACCTTGATCGCTCGAGCATGGAGTATGCCGAGGGCGACTACGGCAATTCTGACTTATTTGCGATCAAGGCGCGCAGTGCCGCCGCCGGCGAGGATGTCGGCCCGGTCGTGCTTGAGGATCATATGCTTGCCGCAACGGCGGTCGGCGAGTTGTCTCAGGCGCGGCGTGAGTTGTCGAGGCGCTAGACGGCAATGGCCGCACCACGGTGCCCGAGTTGGCGGCCTACACCCAGCGTCAGTTTGATTGCTGGGTCGAAGAGCAGGAAGAAAATATCCAACCCGAGGATATCGCCGCCTGCCGGCTGGCCTTCTGGGACGGCCTGAAGCAAATTCAGGATGTCATTCGCCCGGCCCCGGTGGCCGCCGCGCCCGAGCCAGAACCAGAGCCCGAGCCGGAACCCGCGCCCGCACCAGAGCCTGTTCCGGCCATGGAAGTGCCACAAATGCCGGTGTTCTTCGTGTTGTTCGACTTCGACAGCACTGATCTCGACGCCAAGGGCCAAGGACTGGTCGAGAACATCGCCAAGCAAATCGGCATGAGGGACCCGGCGCGGGTGTTCATCACCGGCCACGCCGACAAGGCAGGCTCTCATGACTACAACATGGCGTTGTCCGAACGGCGGGCCCAAACCGTGGTCGACGCCATCGCCGGACATGGCATCGACACCATGGTTCTCACGGCCATGGCCATGAGCGAGGACGAGCCTCGGGTCGAAACCGCGGATGGTGAGCGCGAACGCCAGAACCGCTATGTCAAGGTGATGATTATCCCCTGATGTCCTCCCCAGGTGGGTAACGTTCGCCTTGGCGAATGCACACCAGACGCGTAGAACGGGGCGGTGGTTATTCCATCGCCCCGTTTCTATTTTGCGGGTCACACGCCATAAGGCGAGATCGATATGAGGCTTCTGATTGCTCTGCTGCTGCCATTCTTGGTGTTTTTCACCATTGGCCGCCCGTTTTCCGGGGTCCTCTGTCTGATCCTGTGTATCACGATCATTGGCTGGGTTCCGGCGGCAATCTGGGCGGTCTACGCCTTAAGCCAGTACAAGACTGACCAGAAAATTACCGAGTTGCGCGAAAACGGATGAAAACCTCCATCAAGATTGCCCTGTGGTGTCTTGGGGTTGGGCTGGTTCTGGCCATCATCGGCCTCGATCCCCTGGAGCTTTGGATCGGCCTCGGCGAATTCGGCCAGTCGGTCTTTGATTGGTTCGTTGAACTCGGCCGCTGGTTAGGTCCTTTCATTCTCGCCGGCGCGGTCATTGTGTTGCCGATCGCCGGCATCCGCTGGTTGATCGGTGAGGCTAAAAGGCGTAAACGCCGGGCCCGCTCGACCCCGCCATCCGAGGATATCTAAACTCATGAGCACCAGTATTTTCGATCTCACCGGAAAAGTTGCCGTGGTCACAGGTGGTGGGCGGGGACTGAGCCGCGCCATGGCCATCGGGTTGGCCGACGCCGGCGCCAAAGTGGTGGTCTGCACCCGTACCAAAGCCGATGTCGATGCGGTCGCCGCCGAGATCAACGCCCGCGGCGGCGACGCCCTGGCGGTGGCGTTCGACGCCACATCGCGTGATGACTGCCAGCGCCTCATGGACGAGACCATCAAGGCCTATGGCCGCCTTGACGTCATGCTGGTGGGCCATGGTGTCAGTGGCGTTCCGACAGATGCCGAGGATGTCACCATCGAAGAGTTCGAAAATGTGGTGGCGATCAACGTCACCGGCTGCTTCAACGCCGCCCAATTCGCCGCCCGTCAGATGATCAAACAGGGCGACGGCGGATCAATCATCTTGGTCTCGTCGACGTCGAGTTTGGTCGCGTTCCCGGGGATCATGGCTTACGGCGCTTCCAAGGGCGGCGTCGATCAGATGATGCGTGAAATGGCGGCGGTCTGGGGCAAGCACAATATCCGGGTCAACACCATTAATCCGGGCTACACCACCCATGCCATGAAGGGCGAGGGGACCCGTGGCGCCGACCCGGAAAATGACGCCGAGATTCGCCGAAAAACACCGCTTGAACGCAAGGGTGAGCCATCGGAGTTTGCCGGCCCGGCGATCTTCCTGGCCTCCGACGCATCATCCTTCGTCACCGGCGTGGTTCTGCCGGTTGATGGCGGTTACTGCATCTTGTGATATTAGATTCAAAAAAGAAAATAATCCCATGTCAAATAACAACAATTAATATGTGGTTCGCCGCATCATAACCCGAGGCAGCATGGCTATGCCGGCGCTCGGATTGGGCACATGGCGCATGGGCGAGGACAGCGCCAAGTGGGCCGGTGAAGTCGCCGCTTTGCGCCTTGGCATGGAACTCGGCATGGACTTGCTCGATACCGCCGAGATGTACGGCGATGGCGGCGCCGAAGAGGTTACTGGCGAGGCTATGGCCGGGCGCCGCGACGACATGTTCGTGGTCTCCAAGGTACTGCCCGAGAACGCCTCGCGTCAGGGCACCATCGACGCCTGCGAACGCAGCCTGCGACGTCTCGGCACCGACCGCATTGATCTCTACCTGCTTCATTGGCGCGGCTCGCACGCGATCCAGGATACCCTCGATGCCTTCGCCCAGCTGGTCGATGAGCAGAAAATCATTCACTACGGCGTCAGCAACCTGGATAACGAGGCCATGATCGGCTGCGAGGCCCTGCGCGGCGGTTCCGGCGTTACCGCCAATCAGGTGCTTTACAACCTCAACAAGCGCGGCCCGGACTGGGACCTGCTGCCGTGGTGCGCCGATCATCAGGTGGCGATGATGGCCTTTTCACCGCTGGATCAAGGCGGTCTCGCTCATACGCCCGGGTTGTCGGCGGTGGCCCGGCGTCACGGGGTTAGCGAGGAATGCGTCGCCCTGGCCTGGACCCTGCGCCATCCCTGGGTGGTATCCATCCCCAAGGCCTCGAACCTGGAGCATGTGACGTCGAACTACCAGTCGATCTCGCTCATGCTCACGGAAGAAGATATCGCCGATATCGACAGCGATTTTCCGCCGCCCGACGGGCCGATTCCCCTGGACCTCTACTAGAGACCCCGGCCGTGGCCGAGTTGTTGTTGACACCCGCGCAGACCGCACAGTTTCACGCCGACGGCATGGTCCAGATCGACCGCATCATCGATGACAAAACCGTCGAGGCATTGCGCCGCGCCTATGACCGCCTGTTCCGGGGCGAATTCACCACCGGCGTCACGCCGGACGAGGTCAACTGGCAGGAGGGCACCGGCGACCCGTCCCTGAGCCGGCAGATCTGTAATGGCTGGAAGGCCGATCCTGAGATCGCCCGGATCATGCTGCGCGAAGACTTCGGCCGGACCCTGGCGGGGCTCACTGATTGGCCCGGCATTCGCATCATGACCGACAATGTGTTGTGGAAACCGCCGGGCGCGCGGCCCTTGGGCTATCATCAGGTTAATGCCTACCTCAGTTGGTTTCGGCCCCAGGAATTGATCAGCTTGTGGATTGCCCTTGACGACACCAGCGCCGACGGCGGCACCATGGAAGTGGTGCGCGGCTCCCACGCCTGGGACCAACCAGTGCCCCAGGGCGAGTTCCACGGGCCGAAGGCATATCGCG
>JAYGEF010000143.1:0-11951 GCA_046582535.1 Alphaproteobacteria bacterium | reverse complement strand
CGGCGTCGCGACCGGGAACCCTTGGCGAGCGAACCCGGTGGCCGAGGTCGCGACCGTGCTTGGTGTAGCCCAGGAGACGACGGATGATCTCGTCGTACTGGATGGCGATCTCCGGCGGCACTGCGAGGTACTGGTTGACCTCCTGGCGCAGCCAACCCAACGCATAGGTGTTGATCAGGCCCATGCGCGGCGCGTCCGAACGGTTGGCGCCGCCGCTGTGCCACAGGGATCCCATGTAGAACAGCACCGAGCCCTTGGGCATGGCCGCCTGGACCGGCTCGCCGGGCGCTTCGTCGTCGGCCACCGACATGGCGTGGCTGCCAAGCACCACGCGAGTGCCGCCGTTTTCCTCGGTAAAGTCGTTGAGCGCCCACATCACGCCGATCTGCGTCTCGACACCGGGTAGACGCAGGGGATAGATCGAGTCGTCCCGATGCAGCACCTGATGACCCTCGCCCGGCAGGATCTCGATCCCGGTGGTGCTACCTATTCGGTAGGCCTGGCAATTGGGTTTGAGGATCGCGTCGGCCACCGCCACGACCCAGGGGTCGCCGATCATCCGCGCCGTGGTCGGCGCGTAGCCGAGGACACCGGAGATTCGCAGGGTGCTATAGCCGTTGAAGTCGTCCTCTTGAAGCTTGCCTCGGGCATCGAACTCCGGCCGCATCTCGGCGGCGCAGGCGTCGACGATGTCGGCGTCCAGGACATTCGTCACCACGGCCGCGCCGGTTTGGCGCAGAGCGTCAATCACCCAATCCCTGTCGGCATTATTGTCGAAGACGGGCAGTTGCATGGTCAGTCTCCTGGTATCTTCCGTTCTAGACCGAGCGGTTCATGCCGCCATCGACGACGATGCTCTGGCCGGTGACGTAGCCGGCGTCGGCGGAGAGCAGGAAGGCACCGGTTGTGGCGACCTCGGCGACGCCGCCGGAGCGCGCCATGGGAATACTGCCGATCAACGACTCCGACCAGGTGTAATTGTCGAGGAAGCCGGGCAGTACATCGTTCATGCGAATGTTGTCGGCGCCATAGCGGTCGGCAAACAGCTTGGTGAAGCCGGTAAGGGCGGCGCGGATGGTCGACGACGTGGGGATCGAACCGTGCGGTTCGACCGCCGCGAAGGCCGAAATGTTGACGATGGCGCCGCCGCCTTGGGCCCGCATGGGCTCGGTCACGAACCGGGCCATGCGCACCACGTTGAGAAAATAGAGGTCCAAGGTCAGGTGCCAGTCGTCATCGGGAATATCGAGCAGATTGGTCTCGCCGTCCGGGTCGTGCTCGCGGCCGATGACCGCCGTTGAATGAGGCGCGTGGCCGGTGTTGTTGACCACCCCGTCGATGCGGCCATAAGCGCTCATGGCGGTCTCGACCAGGCGTTCGAGGTCGGCGGTCTCCAGCACCGAGCCCTGGATCGCCCGGCCGCCGAGTTCCTCGGCCAGTTGCGGCGCGCCGTCGCCCCGCGACATGAGCACCAAATCGTAGTTCCGCGCGGCCAGCTCGCGGGCGCAGGCGGCGCCGATGCCGCTGCCAGCGGCGGTGACGATGGCGACAGGTCGGTCGGTCATGGGGCTGTCCTCCGTTCCAGCAAAGCAGCGCGAAAGCGATCCTTGAGCACCACGCCGTCGCGCGGCGGCAGTACCAGGGGCAGGGTCTCGGCGCGAATTTTGAGGGTCGCGAACACCGGCCCCGGCGCATCGCGCAGCAGGCCGACGGCGGAGTCCAGGGCATCGGCATCGCGGGCCAGGGCGGTGACCGGGAAGCCGGCGGCGCGGGCCATGGCGGCGAGGTCGGCGCCGTGGGCGGTGTGGGTCGCCTGCATGCCGGTCTCGCCGTAGCGTTCGTTGTCGAGCACGGCGACGGCCAGATTGGCCGGTGATTGAACAGCGATGGTCGCCAGGGCGCCCAGGCCCATGAGCATTTCGCCATCGCCGGTGATGACCAGCACCCGGCGTTCGGGCTGGGCCAGGGCGAGCCCGAGGCCGATCATGGCGGCACTGCCCATGGCGCCCCACAGCGGGAAATCCAGGCCGCAATCGCCGGCGGCGGCGACATCCCAGGCAGAAGCGCCGAGACCGGCGACCACCAGCATGTCGCCGCGGTCGGCCAGCAGCATGGCAACCACGTCGCGACGGCCCAAGCGGAAATCTTCACTGGCCATGGACTAGTCCTCGAACTGCTTGACGCCGACAACGCCCTGGCCGATCAGCACGGCCCGGGCTTCGCAATCGGCAAAGACCGCGTGGGCGGCTTCGGCGACCAGTCCGGCGATATCGCCGGGCGCATCCGCCCGATGAACATCGACGCCGGCCATTTCGAAGGCGGCCCGGGTGTTGCGGCCCATGGGCATCTGCCACGGGTTGGTCTCGCCATCCTCGCCGCGCATGGTGACGATGGTCAGCAGGGGAAAACGGCAAACATTGATGAGCGACAGCATGTTAATGCAATTGCCGACCCCGCTGCTTTGCATGAGCAGTACGCCGCGCGCGCCGCCGAGCCAGGCGCCGGCAAGCATGGCAACGCCCTCTTCCTCGGTGGTCAACGATACCGCGGTCATGGCGTCATCGGCCTGGCAGGCCTCGATCAAGCCGGTTAGGCCGCCATCGGGCACGTAGGCGACCTGGCGCACCGCCGCTTGCGCGAGGACGTGGTGGACCTGATCGGGCCACGACTGGTCGGATTGACTCATTGTCTCCGTAATTCCCCATGCATCTTCGGCGCGAGCCGGGTAGGCTGCGGGCCGAGCGTAACGCAACGGACGGCTGGGCGGAATGACTAAGGACGGGTTCGGGCAATCGCCCCGGCGACTGGAAGACGGCGTGCTGCTGCGCGGCGGCGGGACTTTTACCGCCGATATGAACCTTGATGGCCAGGGCCACATGGTCGTGCTGCGCTCGCCCCATGGCCACGCGGATATCACCGCCATAGACATTTCGGCAGCGGCCACCATGCCCGGCGTCATGGCGGTCCTGACCGGCGCCGAGGCCGACACCGACGGGCTAGCCGACATCGCCAACGGCGACGACGGCCTGAAGAACCGCGACGGCAGCGACTCCTTCACGCCATCCCGACCGGTTATCGCCCGCGACCGGGCGCGTTATGTGGGCGAGCCCACGGCCGTGGTCGTCGCCGCCACCCTGGCCGAGGCCCGCGACGCCGCCGAACATATCGACGTCGACTACGCGCCCTTGCCCGCGATCGGCAATATCGACGCCGCTACCGCGCCCGGCGCGGCGCTGATTTGGGATCAGGCACCGGGCAATGTTTCCCTCGATTGGGAGACTGGTGATGGCGCCGCCACGACGCAGGCTTTCGCCGCCGCCGCCCTCGTGACCGAGATCGATCTGGTCGATAATCGGGTCATGGCCTTTCCCATGGAACCGGCCACCGCGCTGGGCGTGTTTGGGCCGGGCGATGGCCGCTACACCCTTCATGCGCCGACCCAGGGCGTCCACGGTATACGCAAGCACATGGCCCATATTCTGGGCGTTGATGAGCAGGCGGTGCGGGTTCTCACCCCCCTGGTCGGTGGCGCCTTCGGCATGCGCGGCACCGCCGCCGTGGAGCAGGCTCTGGTGCTGTGGGCGGCGAAACGCACCGGGCAGCCGGTCAAATGGGTGGCTGATCGGGGCGAGTCCATTCTCTGCGATCTGGCCGCCCGCGACCATCTGAGCCGCGCCGCCATGGCCCTTGACGACGACGGCCGGCTGCTGGCCATCAAGGTCCATACGCGGGCCAATATCGGCGCCTATGTAACGCCCTTTGCCCGCAACTCGCCGACCGTCGGCTACGCCGCGGCCTTCTCCGGCACCTACGACCTGCCGGCCTTTCACGTGCGTTGCCAGGTGGTCTTCACCAACACCGTCATGACCCACGCCTATCGTGGCGCCGGGCGGCCCGAGGGCATCTACATCACCGAACGGCTGATCGACAAAGCGGCCCTGGAACTGGGCATCGCCGCCGACGAACTGCGCCGACGCAACCTGGTGCCAGCTACGGCCATGCCCTATGCCACGGTCACCGGCGAGACCTATGACAGCGGCGACTTCACCAAGAACCTGGACGACGCCTCGGCCATGGCCCGGATCGAGCGGGCCGATGACCGCCGCCAGATCGCCCGCCAATCAGGCAAGCGCTACGGCGTCGGAATTTCGAGCTACGTCAAAATCAACGGCGGCACGCCCCGCGAGGCCGCCCGTATCGCCTTCGACGCGCCGCGCGATGATAACGACGCCGAGGCGACCATCACCCTGTACATCGGCACCCAGGAGAACGGCCAGGGCCACGGCACCACCTACGGCCAGATCATCGCCGAGGAACTCGGCCTGCCGCTTGACGCGATCCATCTGGTCCAGGGTGATTCGGATGCGGTGGTCAGCGGCCGGGGCACCGGTGGCTCCAGCGCCTTCAGTGTCGGCGGCGTGGCGGTCCTGCAATCGGCCCGCAAGATCGTCGAAGCCGGCATGGCAACCGCCGGCGAGCTGCTTGAAGCCGCCACCGGCGATATCGAATTCGCCCAGGGCCGCTACACCGTGGCCGGCACCGACCGCGGCGTGGCGCTGACCGCGGTCGCCCAGTCCGCCGCCGAGGCCGGGCGCAATCTCGACGAGAGCGCCGACTATATCGCCGCCGCCAAGACCTTCGCCAACGGCTGCCACATTTGCGAAGTCGAGGTTGACGTGGAGACCGGTCAGGTCGAGATCGTCGGCTATACGGTGGCCGACGACATCGGCCGGGTGATAAACCCGATGTTGGCCGAGGGCCAGGTACACGGTGGTCTCGCCCAAGGTGTTGGCCAGGCCCTGGTCGAGCACAGCGTCCATGATGACACCGGCCAGGTGCTGACCGGCTCGCTGATGGACTACGGCCTGCCGCGGGCCGACCATTTTCCCAGCTTCCGGGTGGCCTTCAATCAGATTCCCTGCACCACCAATGCCCTGGCCGTAAAGGGGGTCGGCGAAGCCGGTACCACCGGCGCCCTGCCGGCGGTGGTCAACGCCGTGGTTGACGCCCTCAAGGAGTTTGGCGTCGATCATGTGGATATGCCGGTGACGCCCGAGCGCGTCTGGCGCGCCATCAACCGTTCCACCACTCCCTAACCGTCGAGAGTAATTTTCCTATGTCTCACCCTTTGTTCGCCGCCGAGCACAAACTCGCACCCTATTGGCTCGACGCCGCGCCCTATGCCAACCCGCCCCAAGGCGAGCTCCCGGCCGAGGTCGATGTGGCCATTGTCGGATCGGGCTACACAGGCATGGTCGCCGCCATGGTGCTGGCCCGGGCGGGCCGCGGCGTCGCGGTGTTCGATGCCGAGGATGCCGGGGTCGGCTGCAGTTCGCGCAACGGCGGCCAATGTGGCGGCGGGCTCAAGGGCGGCATCGAGAACTTGAGCGCCGAGTACGGCAAGCCCAAGGCCCTGGCCATGCTCAAGGACGCCATGGGCTCACTGGATTTCCTCAGCGCCCTTGTCAAAGACGAAAACATCGACTGCGACTACGACTATTGTGGCCGCTTCGTCGGCGCCAACACGCCGCGCCAGTACGAAGAAATGGCGCGCTATCAGGAAATCAGCAACCGTGAACTCGGCACCGGGGCTTACACCGTGCCGAAATCCGAGCAGCATACGGAGATCGGCAGCGATTTGTATCACGGCGGCGGCGTCATGCCCCACCACACATCGCTGGATCCGGCCAAGTATCATCGCGGGCTGCAGGCCAAGGCAATCGAAGCCGGTACGGTGATTCATGCCTACACGCCGGTCACCAATATTGCTCGGAATGGCGCTAGTTTTACAGTGACAACAAGCCGCGGCACCGTAAAGGCCGGCAACGTCATCGTCGCCACCAACGGATACACCAACAACGAGGCGACCTTCCCGGCCCTGCGCCGCCGGGTCATCCCGATCGGCAGCTATATGATCGCCACCGAGCCCCTGGATCCCGGTCTCATGGACAGCCTGATCCCGAAGAATCGGGTGCTCAACGACACCCGCCGGGTGGTGCTCTACTTCCGCTCCTCGCCGGACCGCAAGCGCATCGTGTTCGGCGGTCGGGTCGCCCTGGCCGAAACCGATCCGATCATCAGCGGGCCCCGGCTGCACGACATCATGAGCGAAATCTTCCCCCAGGTGGCCGATGTAAAGATCAGCCACTCATGGATGGGCCTCGTCGCCTACACCTTCGACAAACTGCCCCATCTCGGGGTTCAGGACGGCCTGCACTACGCCATGGGCTATTGCGGCTCCGGCGTCGCCATGGCGAGCTACCTGGGCCACAAGATCGGCCACCAGGTGCTGGGCAACGACGAAGGCAACACGGCTTTCGACGACATCAAGTTCCAGACCCGGCCGTTCTATGGCGGCAAGCCATGGTTCCTGGCGACCGCCGTGGCCTGGTACAAGTTCCTCGACAGCATGGGACGCTAGTCATGAGCATTTCGGGTTCGACCTACGATCTCGCCATCATCGGCGCCGGCTCGGCCGGACTGTCGGCCGCCGACAGCGCTGCCAAGGCGGGCCTGAGCATGGTCCTCATCGAGGCCGCTCACCGCATCGGCGGGCGCGCCTATACGGACACCGAAAGCTTCAGCTTTCCCTTCGATTTGGGCTGTCACTGGATGCACTCGGCAAGCCTCAACCCCTATGTGGCTATCGCCGGGACCCATGGCCACGCCTTCGTCAAGGAAGCCTACCCTCGGCAGATCCACTTTGGCGAGCGCTGGGGCAACCGCTGGGCCAGCGACGCGGAAGAAGCCGAGCGTGTGGCGTTCAACCAGCGCTGTCACGAGGCAATTTACGCCGCCGCCGCCGCCGGCCGCGATGTCGCCTTTACGGACGTTGCCCCCCGGGAAGATCGCTGGACGGCGCTGTTCGATTTTTGGACGTCGGTCGGCAGCTCGGTGGATTCCGACCAGGTCTCGACCCTGGATTCGACGCGCTACAACGATACCAATGAAAACTGGCCCCTGGTCAACGGCTATGGCGCCCTGGTCGCCGCCCATTTCGCCCACGTGCCGGTCGAGCTCAACTGCCGGGCCGAGCGTATCGACTGGAGTGGCTCCGACATCATCATCACCACGCCCAAGGGCGACATCCGCGCCGCCCGGGCCTTGGTCACCGTTTCCACCGGCGTGCTCGCCGCCGGCGCCATCGACTTCAGCCCCCGCCTGCCGGACTGGAAGCTGGCCGCAATTGACGGTCTGCCGCTCGGCAGTCACAACCGGGTTGGCTTCGAATTCGACCGCGACGTCTTCGGGCCCGATGCCCGGGGCGGCTACACCGCCTACAACGACTCCCCGGAAACCGTCGCCTTCCAGGTCCTGCCGTTCGGCCGCAATCACGCGACCGGGATTTATGGCGGGCGCTTCAGCGCCTGGCTTGAGCGGGCCGGGCCGGAAGCCATGGCCAGCCACGCCCGGGAAAGCCTCACGGAGGTTTACGGCAATGATATCGAGAAGCATCTGATCAAGACCACGACCTCGGCGTGGGACGGTGATCCCTTCGTTCGCGGGGCCTATTCAAGCGCCTTGCCCGGTCATGCCGGCGCCCGGGCCAAATTGGCCGAAACCCTGGACGACAAGCTGTTCTTCGCCGGCGAGGCGACATCCCACGAGTTCTACGCGACCTGCCACGGCGCCTATATCACCGGCGCGGCGAGAGCCCGGGAAGTCGCCGACTCGCTCGGTCGTGGTATCGGAGAGGTACGCCGCGAGGCGCTATGATTGTGACGTTTCCGGGGTGCTGTCCCGGCGGATAAAAGCGGCCCTACATACCGATTCGGCAGGGCGGCTCCTCGGTCTTGCCATCGTCGGTCTGTTGGGTCGGACGGATCGAGGTAATCGCCACCTTGGCAACCACGGTAATCACACCGTCACTGTCGGAGAACGGCAAAAAATGGCGATCATCGTTGAGCATGTCGATGATCCGCTCCTGGGGGTTGAGAAAGAAATTACCATTCAGAATCGAGCCATCGCTCAAGGTAACATCGACCTCGGCCATGAGCTTTTGTTTGACCACGCTCGAAGAGTACATCGCCATCGCCGGTCTCCACCGTTATGGATTGTTATTATCCGTCCGCTGCCACGAATGCGCGCACGTCGAAACCAAACCCGACGATGCCACGGAACGGGGGTCGAGTCTATTGGCCGGCGACGTCGAGGAGATCGCCGAATACCGCCATGATGCGTTCAACCTCATGGTCGTCGCGCAGAATATGCCCTGCATCCTTAAGCAATGTTACTTCGACGTCTGTTGAGGTGAGTTTTTCGGCGGTCTTCGGCGAAACCTCCCAGGGCGCGTCAGGATCGTCCAGGCCATGGACAAAGCGCACCGGGCAATCAATGTTGATTGGTCCGTTCAGCAGACGATGACTCTCGGCATCCTGGATCATAGCCAGGGTGGTGACCCAGGTTTCGCCCGGATAGTCCGGTGAGGTCCGAACCAGGCGACCGTCACGGTGCATGATCTCGATGTCTTCGGCACTCAGCTTGTCGTTGATCCAGTCGACAAAATCGATCCCCGGGGCGATGGCCAACAACCCGGCCAGGCGCTCGGTCCGGCGCAGGGCGGCGAGAAACGCCAACCAGCCGCCCATGCTGTAGCCGACCAGAACCAGCGGCCCTTCGGTCAGGTTGTCGATCAGCGACAAGGCATCGTCGAGGCGGCTGCTGAGAGTGCCGTCGTCGTAATCCCCCGACGAGCCACTGCGGCCCTGGTAGTCGAAGCGCAGGCTGGCGTTACCGCGTTTCCGGCACAGCGCCTCCATGGCCATGGCCTTGGGATCCCACAGGGGTGTCGACATGCCACAGAAGTAAACCGCCGCCGGCGACCGCCCAGGCGTCAGGGCATAGGCCAACCGGACGCCGTCAGCGCGTTCAAAAAATTGAATTTCGGACTCGGTGTTGGCCAACCGGCAGGTCTCGTCAGTCAGATCGCCGACTGGTTGAGCACGACCACATCACCATCGCTGAGGCGCGCCCTATCGTAGGCGCGCAGGCCGTTGAATTCGATAATCGTCCGGATGGTCGAGATATAGTCTTCGCCGCGCTCGGAATAACGGTCGAGGGCGCCAATCAGGGCCATGGAATCCATGGCGCCGGACGACTGTTGCTGTGCAGCCCGCATGTCGCGGAACTTATCATAGGCGAAATGGGTGTTGAGGTTGGCCATGTACGACGCCACCGACCCAAGCAGCCGGTCAAACGAGCGGACCTCGTGGGACTTGTCGGCATCACGATCCTCGGGCACCAGGCCGGTGCCGGCGACGAACGTGCGCTGACCGAAGATGGCATTGCCTTCGCGCACGAACCGCGAGGTCCCCCAGCCGGATTCCTCGGCGCCCTGGGCCAGTGCCATTGACGGCGGGACGGCATCGACCCGGAGCAACAACGCTTCGGTGTCCAGGGTTTCAAGGCCATAGCGTGACGCCAGCGAGGCCAGCCAGGCACGGTCGGCGGCGTCGGCAATGGCGCCGGTGGTGGTTATTTCCTGGTCGAGACCGATAAGCCGGGCGCGATCAGCCATAATGTACTCGTTGGCCTGTAGCACCAGAGGCAGCGCCAGTTGAATGAACAAACGCTTACGCTCAGCCGGTGATTCCACCGCCGCCAGATCGACCGGCACGGTTTCAAGCAAAACCCGGGGCACCGCCAGTTCGCCAAGCCGCACACCTTCAAGGCGATAATCAACCCGGCGGAAAAGCTCATCCACCAGGACGACCGACGGCGGCTGTGTTGCGATGTCGGTTTGTCTGGCCGTAGCGGGCGCAATATTGACCCATGAGTCGCTGGACAGCGCCGGAAGCTCGTCGGCCGGCTTCCCGGCCTCGAACGCCGCAATGGCGTTGTGAAGCGGCCGTCCCATGGACGGGTCAAGCAGCACCGCCGCGTATAGTGCGGTGACAGCAACGCCAATGGCGCCGAGCGAGAACCGTTCAAACCGTGGTCGCGTGGTATCGATCAACATCCCGTACATTCCCTAACTTCCCACTTCACCCTGCCTGGCCCTGACTTTCAATGGACGGGCTCACGGCAGTGCCGGCGGCGCCTCCCAATCCCCCCAAAGGATGGTCGGGCGGCTCTCTCGTTGTTCGCCGGGCGGCCGCGCCGTTGTGGCGCCAGCCTGGTCCAACGGGATCCGGCACACCCACGGCATGCCGGTTTTCATTCCCGCTTCCTCTACCCGTACTTTCCTAGTGACCCGCCACCACTTGGTGGCTCCTAAACACCGGTTGTTTATCCCGGTTTCACGGTGGGCCGGTTAGCTTACCTTGTCTTCGCACCACCGCGCTTATACGAACGACGCGACGTAAAACGTCGCGTCTACAGCAATCCAGGCGGTTGGCAGTCCTCAAAACTCTCAATTATTGGCCTCGTGCGTCCACCCGTTTCCGCCCGTTTTGGGTGCTTTGACGGCGCACGGAAGCCCACAATCCACGCCCCAAATTATGGGTGAACAAAGTGTTAATTTCAAGGCTTGTGACGAGAAAAATTGACCGACGGCGAGTCACGGACCCGACCTGAACCGAATTATCGTTTGCCGATCTGAGACTTACCAGCGCTATCGCCATCAGGATCAATAACCATGTCGACCTCAAATAAGACGATATCGTTGCCGTCGTTGTCGTTGGTCCCTTCACCATGGCCAACCCTGAACCCGTCACTCGACGGGGTGGAAGCGGATTCCGTCTCGGCGGCCGCCTCATCGGCAGGGTCGCCCTCGGGCCCGCTAACTTCGGCCGGCTCGAGTAATGCTGTCGCCGGTGCCACCGCCTCAATCGCGTCGGGTTCGGGTGCGATTTCCTCAATTGCTTCAGGTTCAGGCGCCGTTTCGGTCAGTTCCATTGGAGGAATTTTCTCGGCCTCCGGAATCTCTATCCGGTCCGCTTCGACATCGGCGACCGGCTCAGCGTTGGTGCCAAACAGATCGATGCTGTTGTCATCGTCCGCGCCAGCCGAATCATTGCGCCCCGACCTGAAACTGCTCCAGATCTGGTCAGGGTCTTCAGCGCTTTCAGACCCGGGTTCCGGCGCCGTGACGTCGTCGAGCGCACTCGCGGTGACTGGGTCCAGTTCCGCCGCGGGCACCGTCTCGACCACAGCCTCGGGCTCGATGTCCTCGTCTTTTGCAAGCGCCTCCGGCTCTGTTTCGGTTTCGCCGGTCGGTTCCGCAGCGAAGAAGTCGATGCTGTTGTCATCGTCCTCGCCAGCCGAATCATTGCGCCCCGAGCGAAAACTGCTCCAGGCCTGATCGGAGTCTTCAGCAGCTTCCGGTTCGACATCGACGTCGGGTGACGCCTCGACCATGGCCTCGGCGTCGCGCTCGGAAATCTCTTCGGACGCGGGCACGGCTACCGGTTCCGGCGCAGGCGCAGGCAACGTCTCCACTACCGCGGCCGGCTCGACTTCGATGACCTCCTCAGGGGCGCTCTCGGCTACTGGTTCCGGCGCAGGCACGGGCAACGTCTCGACCACAGCCTCGGGCTCTATGTCCTCGGCTTTCGGAAGCTCTTCGGGTTTCGCTTCGGTGTCGGCAATTGGTTCCACCGCCGGATCCGAGGCGAAGAAGTCGATGCTGTTGTCATCGCCCTCGCTGGCCGAATCATTCCGCCCGAGCGAAAACTGCTCCAGGCCTGATCGGAGTCTTCAGCAGCTTCCGGTTCGGTTTCGACGTCGGGTGACGCCTCGACCATGGCCTCGGCGTCGGGCTCGACAATCTCTTCGGGCGCGGCGACCAGTTCCGGCTCTGGCGCGGGTAACGTCTCCACTACGGGAGCAGGGGCGGCTTCGATAACCTCTTCGGCTGCGCTCTCGACGACCGGTTTCGGTTCCGGCGCGGGCAATGTCTCGACCACCGTCGCGGGCTCGACTTCGATAACCTCCTCGGGCGTGCTTTCGGCGACGGGCTCTGGCTCGACCACGTCTGTTGGCGCGACCTCGACGGTCGCCTCCCGGGTCGC
>JAYGEF010000122.1:0-4770 GCA_046582535.1 Alphaproteobacteria bacterium | reverse complement strand
TCCGCATTGCCCATTCGAGGCTTGACGGCCACGCACAGGGCTTCGCGGCTGTACTCATCCAGCACGGTCAACATTTTGTAAGGCCGGCCGTTGGCCAGCTTGTCATGGACGAAGTCTATACTCCAGATATGGTTCTGATACTTTGGGCGCAACCGGATGACAGAGCTGTTCTTGTGGTAGAGAACCGAACGCCCGGTCACAACTCCAGGTCCAGGGCACGGCTCTTTCACCGTCGCCGGAGTACCGCCGCTGTCCTGCCCCCCTATAACTGAGCCACATAATTGGTGATATTTTACGAAAATGTGGAGGTATTGGGATGGCAAGGAAGCGATATTCCGACGAGGATAGCTAGACAGCTCCTTGCCCTTTACAACCACTTCTTGGCCCGTTTCTAACATGTAGGTTTCCGGAAAAAAGTGGACAAGCCAAGCTTTAAGGACGCGCCAGGCCTGATTGGCTGGATATGAAGCATTGGGGCCTAGCCTTTCAGCAAGAAACGCGCATGCCTGGCTGTCTGTGAGTCCGGTTGAAGCGAGGCGGTCTATCTCCGCCATGAGAGGCATCTGCTTCAGAATACCTGCAATGTAGGCCTCAAAAAGCTTCTCGGAAAGACCCTGCGGCGGAGCGAGCGCGCCCAGATCGCGTCGTCGGTTGCGTCACCGTCGAGCTCGACCTCGATGACGGCGCCGGGGCTATCCCAAATGACGTTGATGCCAGAGAAGCGCCGCGAATCGTGGACCTTCATTGGGCGATTCCGCGGCGGACGCCGACTAGTCCGCGTCCTCGGGTTCGCGGACGAGGCGAACGCCGCGCTCGTCGCGGACCACCTTGGCACTCGCCATGGTCGTCACTTCGACCACCGGGAAGACCGCGGGCGGCTGCGTGTAGGCGGTATGGCGCGGCGTCGCCTCGCTCTTGGCCTCGGCGCCCTCGGGATCGCGGTCGAAATAGATGATCTGCTTCCAGCAGCGCTGCACGTTGTCGCCGAATATCAGGAGCAGATCGTTTGCCTCCGACATCTCGAGCGCCGCGGCGATCGATTCCTGCTCGTCGGGAATTAGTGTTATGCAATCAGCCTCGACACCGTTGGCGACCAGGGCGTCGCGCAGCAATTCGGGCACCTCTGCGGGTCCGCGCCCCCGCGGATTGTCGTCCCTGCGGCAGATGTAGTGGTCGAAATTGCCGGCGAGGATGCGGCCGATCTCGGCGATATCCTCGTCGCGGCGGTCGCCGGGGGCGGCCGCCACGCATCGTCGGCGGCCAGCCACCTCCAGATTTTCCGCCAAATTGCACATGGCGGTCACGGCGGCCGGGTTGTGGGCGTAATCGAGGATCACCTGGAAGGGGTGCTCGTCAAAGATGTTCATGCGTCCCGGCGCTTGGAAAAATGACGAGTCGAAGGTGCGCAAGCCGTGGCGAATGTCCTCGAGTTTCTGACCCTGGCTGTAGGCTATGGCGGCGGCGAACATGGCGTTTTGTACGTTGTGGGTGGCGCGGCCCTCGAGCGTGGCCGGAATTAGGTGGGTCCACAACAGCGGGATGTGCGCGCCGTTGTCGTAGATGGTGATCATCTGGCCATTCATGCCGTGCTCCAGAACCACCGCGCGGCAACCCGCCCGGATGTGCTCGCGAACCAGCGCATGGGTCGGCTGCATGGTGACGTAGCAAACATGCTCAACCTTGGTGTAGTCGGCCATCTTGAGGCACAACTCATCGTCGGCGTTGAGCACGGCGGTGTCCTTGGCGACCTCGACGACGATGCGCTTGACTTCGGCAAGCTGCTCGAGCGTGTCGACGCCGCGCTGCCCCAGGTGGTCGGCCGAGATGTTGAGTACGGCTCCGACGTCGCACATCTCGTAGCCCATGCCACGGCGCAACAGGCCACCGCGTGCGGTCTCCAGCACGGCGGCGTCGACCGATGGGTCGCGCAGAATCATGCGCGCCGCTACCGGTCCAGTCATGTCGCCCTTTACCGTCAGGATGCCGTCAATGTAGACGCCGTCGGTGCTGGCCAGGCCGACCGTGTGACCAGCCAGTTTCATGATGTGCGCAAGCATGCGGGCGGTGGTCGTCTTGCCGTTGGTGCCGGTTATGGCGGCAATCGGGATGCGGCTCGGACTGCCGGAGGGGAACAACAGGTCAATCACCGGCCCGGCGACGTCGCGCGGCTTACCCTCGCTGGGCGCGACGTGCATGCGGAAGCCGGGCGCCGCATTGATCTCGCAAATTCCGCCGCCGATCTCCTTGTAGGATTTGCTGATGTCAGTGGTGATGAAGTCTGCGCCGCCGACATCGAGCCCGATCGCCTTGATGGCGCGCACTGCCATTTCCCGGTTGTCGGGGTGGACCGCGTCGGTCATGTCGATCGACGTGCCGCCGGTCGAGAGATTGGCGGTCGAGCGCAAGTAGACCACTTGGCCGGCGGGTGGCACCGTCTCCGTCGTAAAGCCGTTCTTCTTCATGAGCCGGTGGGCCTGGGTATCAAGTTCGATGCGGGTCAGCACTTTTTCGTGGCCGACGCCGCGTCGCGGATCGCTGTTCACCTCGTCGACCAGTTGAGCGATGGTCTGTTTGCCGTCGCCAACGATGTGGCCGGGGACCCGCTTGGCGACCGCGATCAGGTTTTCGTTGACCACCAGCATGCGGTGGTCGAGGCCGTCGAGGTAGCTCTCGACGACCACCGTCCGGGAATGCTTCTGGGCGACCGCGACGGCTGCCCTGACTTGCTCGGCGTCCATCATGCGGATCGAGACGCCGCGACCGTGGTTGGCATCGAGTGGCTTGACCACCACAGGATAGCCGATGCGCTCGGCGGCGCTCACCGCGCGCTCGGTGTCGTTCATCATGTATTGCTGCGGCACCGGGAGACCGAGGTCGCTCAAAATTCGATTGGTCTCCTCCTTGTCGGAAGCAATTTCGACGGCGATGTGGCTGGTCTCGCTGGTCACGGTGGCCTGGATGCGGCGCTGGTAACGGCCGTGGCCGAACTGCACCAGGCTGTAGTCGTTAAGCCGAATCCATGGTATCCCGCGTTCCTTCGCCGCATTCACCAGAGCGGCGGTGCTCGGCCCGAGGGCGCGGCGCTGGGCGAAGCGGATGAAGTCGTCGCGCTCGGCGGCGAAGTCGAAATTGTCGAGCTTGGCATCGGCGGGTATTTGCTCGGACGGCAGCAGCGAGTGCAGCAGCTTGACGGCCAGCTCGCCCGCTTCCAGGCCAACGTCCTCATGCTCGTATTCATAGACCATGGTGTAGACGCCCTGCTCGCCGGTTGAACGCGTCTTGCCGAAGGTGACGTCGGCGCCGGCGACATTCTGCAGCTCGATGGCGCAGTGCTCCAGCACGTGGCCCAACCAGGTGCCATCGTCCTCGCGGAGCCGGCGCACGAATCCGCCCGGCTCTCCGTACGAGCAGCCGTGTTCATGGAGGCCGGGCAGGGCTTCGAGCAGCGGGTCGACAAACGTTGGCCCCAGCCGCCCGGTGGGCCATTCCTCAAGTGGCCCAAGGTCCACCGTGTGGCGGATCATCGGGAACAGGGCGTAAACGCTGGGGCCATAATAGACCGAGGTGTCGAGAATGTTCATGGCGTCGGTTCCCGGACCCGGTTGGCGCCGTCAAATTCCGCCTCGTGCCTGCGCACGTCGTAGCGGCCGCCCTCGGCGAGGACGTGCACGGTGGTGCCGATCAGGCTGACTGGGTTTCCCTCGTCCGCCGAGTCACTCGACGATACCACGAGGCGCGAAGCGTCGACAACGGTTACCGCGCTGGAGCCGACGACTGTGATGACGTCGTCGGCGTCGAGGAAGGCGGCAGTATCCTCATCGACGCCAATGCCCACCTCGACGGGATAGCGGGACAGCGCGGTGAGCAGCCGGCCCAGCCGGTCGCGTTGTCTGAAGTGCTGATCGATAATGATGTGGTCGGTGAGACCCAGGCCCGGCTCGACTGTCACCATGCCGGTGCGCGGAGTCGCGCCACGCTTGCCGCGGACGATCATCTGGGCGCACAAAAAGGCAGCCCCGGCCGAGGTGCCGGCGACGTGGAGTCCGACCGCGTTGCGCGCCTTCAAGCCGTCAGCGAAGGGGGTGTCGTAAATGACGCGGCGTAAGCGTAACTGGTCGCCGCCGGTGAACAGCACGCCCGTGGCCCTCCCGATTGCTGCCAGCGGCTCGGCCTCATAGGCCTCGGGCCGGCGACGCAGCGCCAGCGTCGTGACGTCGCGCACCCCAAAGTTGCGGAACAGCCGCACGTAGCGTTCACCCGTGTCAGTGCGCGTCGAGGCCGTTGGAATGATGACCAACCGCGCTGCGTCGGCACCGCAAATCGCGCTGAAACGGCGCAAAATGACAGCGTCATTGTCATGATCTTCAGCGCCGCCGATGGCCACCACATAACCTCGCCTGGCGCTTCCCCGTTCTTCCCGCGACTGAATCAACTTCGGCCCCCTACATAGACGCAAAGCGGGTAACATCGTGTTCCGCTCAGGGCACGTCAAGATTTTCCTCGCTAGGCTCGCCGTTCTGCGCATTCAGATCTCGAATGTCTGCTATTGGCTGAGGCTGTTGAAAAAGTCGGGTTGGAATAGGGTTCCGGTGTCCGCTTATGGAAGCAGCGGACATTTTCGTTTCTGCTTTGGCGCGCGGCCGAGGCGGTTGTGGGTTATTGGCCCGGTTGGATGAGGTCTTGGACCATGGATCAAGCCATCATGGGCTGTGGCGGCGGTCTTGTGCTGTGATTGGCGAGGCGTTTCAGGTTCTGAACGGTAGCGGTCAG
>JAYGEF010000103.1:0-3555 GCA_046582535.1 Alphaproteobacteria bacterium | reverse complement strand
ACCATGGCGTCGGCTTCGCTCCGCCACGGTCAGGACGGCCTGACCAAGGGTGATTTGGACGATGCCCGAAAGGCCGCTCATGACTTGAAGGGCATGGCGGGGAACTTCTGTGCCACGCGGATAGCCGCCATTGCCAAGGTGATCGAAACCGAGTCGCCGACAATCGGGGCCGCCGCGTGCGAGATCGAGAATCTCGAGCTGGCCATAGAGCAGACCCAACAGTGGATCCAAAAATCCGCGTAAGTCATCGAATCGGACTGTCTTAGACGGGCTCGTTGTCGCGTTTTTCATTTCCGCATAGGGTAACTAGGAGGAACAGAGGGGACCCCTCCCTATGCTCAGATTTGACACCGACAAGACCCGAACGTTTTGGCGCGAGGCTTGCGCCGCAACCGCTATCGAACCGGCGACCACGTACCATTCCGGCACCTTCGCCGAGCCGACCACGCCGTTCGACCAGGTGGCAGTCGAGTTTGCGGCTTCGGAAGGGGAGGGCGATCTTAGTGTCGCCCATTGGCGCGGCGCCCATATCAATTATTTCAAATGCCAGTGTAAGCGCTGGGGCCAGGAATGGCGCGATGACCGGCCCATCGTCTGCGAGAGCTTCGAGTTGGCGTATCGGCCATGAAGTTCGACAAGGTTCTGGTTACCGGCGGCAGCGGCCAGCTCGGGGCGTTCGTGGTTGCCGAGCTCATGGAACATTGCCAGGTGTCGGTGCTCGACCTTGCGCCGCCGACCGTTGATGTGCCGTTCTTTCAGGCCAATATTCTTGATCGCCAGGCTGTCGCCGCCGCCATGGACGGCCATGATGCGGTGGTCCAGTTGGCGGCCCTCGATGCCGCCGTGGACGCCACCGAGCAGCAGTTCTTCGAAACCAACGTTCAGGGCCTGTGGAATGTGCTGGAGGCTGCCGAGGCTGCCGCCGTGAAACGCACCGTGATCTGTTCCAGCGTCGCTGCCTACAACATCAGCGCCGGTCATACGCCGCGCTATTTGCCGGTCGATGTGGATCATTCCCTGGCCCCGGTCACCGCCTACGGCCTCAGTAAACAGGCGGGCGAGGTCGTCGCCCAGTGCTTTGCCCGGCGCGGTCCCATGGAAGTTCGCTGCCTGCGGCCGACGTTGGTGATGCAGTCGGATATTGCCTATGACCTGGCCGTAACCACGGCGGCGAGCGACGGTGGCGATCCGCCGCCGGCCGCTTCTGACCCCACGTGGCAGACCCTGTCCATGGTAATCCCGGGCTCGCGGGCCTTTGTCGGGCCGGCCGACGCGGCACGTTGTTTTCATGCGGCGCTGGAAGTCGAGGGGCGTTCCTTCGATGTCTACAACGTGGCGGCCGCCGATACCTACAGCCCGCGGCCGACACTCGATGTGGTGCAGGCTGAGTTCAACGTTAGCCCGGAGGTCCGAGATACGGCCCTGTACGAGCGCGATCCCCGGGCGTCGATCTACGACATTTCCCGGACCCGTGAAGAATTGAACTGGGAGCCGCGCGAACGCTGGTCTGATTTGCTTGCCCGGGTGATTGCCGAGGCTGCCGGCTAGAGCGGCTTCCGCTCTAATTGGTCAAGTAGCCGCCGCTGTGGTACTGGCGCAGACGAGCCATCAAGCCCTCGAAGCCCTCGCGGTTGATGACCGAGGCAAACTCGGAACGTTGGGTGACGATCAGGCTGACCCCCTCGACCATCACGTCGATGATCTTATGGGTGCCGTCGTGGCTGCGCACCCGGTAATCGACGCGGATCGTTGGCCCGCTTTCGCCGCCGATCTCCGTACTTACCATGGTGTCCTTGTCGTCGAGCGAGCGCGACTCGATGACCTCGAAGGTCTCGCCGGTGAAACTGTCGAGACGTTCCGCGAAGGTGTCGAGGACGAAGGCGCGGAACAGGTCAAGATATTCCGCGCGATCGTCTGCCGTGGCGGCACCCCAGTAACGGCCGAGGGCGAAGCGGCCAATGGTGTTGATGCCAAATCCCTCGTTGAGAAGCCTGCGATATTCGATTTTGCGGGATTCAGGGGTCGAGCTCTCGTCGCTCAGCACCATGATTGCCCGGTCGCCGAGGGCTTTTACGAAAATTGCGGGGGCGTCGGATCCGGCAAGGACCGGGACCGCCATGGCCGACCAAAGGACAACCAACAACGCGGTCCCCAAGGCCCGCATGCGGTGCGACAGCGGCGCGATCATTCGACCAGCGCGGCCTGCTCTTCTTGCGGGCTTTCGAAGTCGTCAAACGAAATGCTTGGGATCGGGATTAACGGCGCCGGCGAGCCATTGCGAATCAGGTCGTCGCGATGCTGGCGATAAAGGCTGCGCATGGTTGCGTAATAATCGATCGAGGTCCGCTCGATATCATCGAGGGAATCGATTACGCCAGCGCGTTCGTCAACACCGCGCGCGAGGGTGCGGGCGAGCAGCTGTTTGGTATTGGCATAGTAATGCAGCGGGTCGAGGAAGGTATCGACACCCATTCCAATAGCGTCGCGCGGGTTCGACGGACCGAGGAGCGGCAGGACCAGGTACATTCCTTCGCCGCTGCCCCATACAGCCAGAGTCTGGCCGAAGTCCTCGTTGTGACCCTCAAGACCCATGTCCGTGGCAACATCGATAATGCCGCCGAGACCGACCGTGGCGTTGATCGCGAATCGGCTGAGGGTCTCGCCGGCCCGGTCGACATCACCCTGTAACAGGTCGTTGGCCAGGACAATCGGCGTCCTCAAGGTCTCGAGAATGCCGCCGATGCCATCCTGAATCTCAGGCGGCAGAATATCGCGATACATCAGCGCCAGGGGCTTGAAGATAAGGCCGTCAACGAACTGGTTGAACGAGAAGATCACCCGGTTCATGGGTTCGAGAGGATCATTGATCTCATCGAAACCATTGCCACCGGCCGGCGGCGTGGCACAGGCGGCAAGCAACATGACACCCAGCAGCGGGCCGAATAATCGAACGACGTAACGGCGATTGGTTTTCATGAGAAGCGCTACCCGGTGCAATCGACCCAATTCGGCCACTGATTGAAATGCGGGGTTAAGTGGGCCATTTCCATCCCCCGGGCGGCTACGGATTCTCCCGACGCAACAGCCCCATCAAACGGTAATGCCTCGGCATCTCTAACAATCTCTTAATTCGACCGTTTATCCAAGGCGATTTGGCGACACGGTCTCCCCGTATACTCTGCTCAATCCGTCTATCATAGTCCATCGCCCTAGGCTAGGTCGGCAGGCTCATATTAACCGTAAAACAACATATCGTGACATAAATGTCGAATGTGACTGGAGAATGCCAGGACGACCAAACCTTGCCATCACCTTCGACGTTCGCGGCTTATACCGCTTTATGGTCCATATCATTGAGCGGAAGCGAGCGTTGACTATGGTCGGCGCTTGACGAACGGTGCGACTGTCCGGTGCCAGAGGCGCCGCGTGGAGGAATTGAGAAACAATGATTCAAGACAGCGCGCCTGAAGCAGGGAAGTCCGATGGTTCGGCGCAGGATCATGTGCCGGGTCGAGTCAAATTCCTGGTTTTCGTCGACCGTCGACCGCAAACCCG
>JAYGEF010000047.1:0-6850 GCA_046582535.1 Alphaproteobacteria bacterium | reverse complement strand
TATGCCCCGACAGCCAAGGATTTGGCCAGTCGCGACGTGGTCAGCCGCTCCATGACCATTGAAATCCGCGAGGGCCGCGGCGTCGGCCCCAACAAGGACCACATCTATCTCCACCTCGAGCATCTCGGCGCCGAGTTGCTTGAGGAACGGCTGCCGGGGATTTCCGAATCGGCCCAGATTTTCGCTGGTGTCGATGTCACCAAGGATCCGATTCCGGTGATTCCCACGGTCCACTACAACATGGGCGGCATTCCGACCAACTACCACGGCGAGGTGGTGACCCTGAAGGACGGCGACCCGGATTCCGTGGTGCCCGGTCTCATGGCCATCGGCGAGGCGGCCTGCGTCTCGGTCCATGGCGCCAACCGCCTGGGTTCGAACTCGCTGCTCGACATCGTCGTGTTCGGCCGCGCCGCCGCGCTCCGCGCCGCCGCCACCATCGACACCGACAGCGCCCACAAAGAAATCTCGGGCAATGGGGTCGAGGCGACGCTGGAGCGCTTCGATGCGCTGCGCCACGCCAGCGGCGATACCCCGACGGCGGTGATCCGCGACAACATGCAGCAGGCCATGCAGGCCAATTGCGCGGTGTTCCGCACCGGCGAAATCCTCGCCGAGGGTGTCCGCAAGATCGACGAGGTATGGAAGTCCTTCGCCGATGTCGGTGTCACCGACCGCTCCATGGTATGGAACTCCGATCTGGTCGAGACCTGGGAACTGGATAACCTGCTGCGCCAGAGCATGGTCACCGTACAGTCGGCGGCCAACCGCGAGGAAAGCCGCGGCGGCCACGCCCGCGATGACTTCCCCGACCGCGATGACGAAAACTGGATGAAACACACGGTTGCCTGGTTCGACGACGACGGCACGGTGACCATCGATTACCGCCCGGTGCATATGTACACCCTGTCCGACGATGTCGATGTGGTGCCGCCGAAAGCGCGGGTCTACTAACCCCTCCTAGGACGAAAAATGGTCGAGTTCACTCTTCCCAGAAACTCCAAAGTCGGTCCCGGCAAGAGCCACGCGGCGCCGGCCGGCGCAACCAACGTCAAGCGCTTCAAGGTTTACCGCTGGGAGCCCGACAGCGGCGACAACCCGCGCCTTGACACCTTCGAGGTCGATATGGACGATTGCGGGCCCATGGTGCTCGACGCCCTGATCAAGATCAAAAGCGAAACCGATTCGTCGGTCACCTTTCGGCGCTCGTGCCGCGAGGGCATCTGCGGTTCCTGCGCCATGAACATCGACGGCACCAACACCCTGGCCTGCACCAAGGCGGTCAGCGACTGCAAGGGCGACGTGGCAATCTACCCGTTGCCCCACATGGCGGTGGTCAAGGACCTGGTGCCCGACATGACCAACTTCTATGCCCAGTACGCCTCGATCAAGCCGTGGCTGCAAAGCGAATCACCGGCGCCCGACCGCGAGCGCCTGCAATCCCGCGAGGACCGCGAGAAAATCGACGGCCTGTATGAGTGCATCCTCTGCGCCTGTTGCTCGACAAGCTGCCCGAGCTACTGGTGGAACAGCGAGCGCTACCTGGGACCGGCGACCCTGTTGCAGGCCTACCGCTGGCTGGTCGACAGCCGCGACGAGCATACTGGCGAGCGCCTCGACGACCTCGAGGACCCGTTCCGGCTCTACCGCTGCCACACCATCATGAACTGCACCAACACCTGCCCCAAGAACCTCAACCCGGGCAAGGCTATCGCCAAAATCAAACAGATGCTCGTCGAACGCCGCATGTAGGGGCGTTGGCGCGATATCGCTGTCGCGTTCAGCCGGTTCGAATCGTCGGCGTGGCGCGCAGTTTTATGAGGGAATCGCGGAGTTTTCGGACATTGAGCGGCTTGCCGAAGCTGTCCGCGACGTACAGGTGGAGCCCTTTCGCCATGGACTGAGCGGCGAGATGAATGGTCTTCGATGCGCCGCTGACAATAACAATGGCGCCGTCGAAGTCTTCGCGGTGCAAGTACCAGAGTAGCTCGATGCCGTCCTCGTCGGGAATCAGCAGGTCGAGTACGATGACCATGGGCTGAAAGCGTTGGTAGACCGTCTTGAACTCGGCGGCACTGCCCGCCAACTCGACACTGCATCCGGCCTTGGTTGCAATCGAGCCGACCAGGTGACGCATCCCCGGCACATCATCAACCACCAATAGCCTTTCGGTTTCCATCGGCTCAACACCCTTCAAGCAAAACATTACGCGGCCCCCACCACCGGTTCACACCGCGCAGTGTGGAGGCCGGTTCCTAAGGCTTGCATACGACAATGCATCATCACGGGGTTCAAAGTTTCGTCGAATTCGGTGGTTTTGTGAAGACGATGAACTCGTCCAGGCTAACGGAAAAACCTACGCGTTGTCGAACCAGTGGGGCGGGAAGCCATGGCATAAAGCAATGGGCCTTCTCAAGGAGAAGTACAGTCGGTTTGGGATCGATTTTTCTCCCACACCATAACCGGGTTCACATCACCATGACCGCATAGACCCAGCCGGACAGCTTGGCGCCTACCTAATCAATCCGCCAGTCCAGCCAGGGCGTACCATGTCCCTCTGCCGGCCCCGTGCCTGTCGAGATGGCCGTTGCTCGTCAGCGTCTTAACGTGGTGTTTGATCGTGTTGCGGCTTGCGCCAGTGACGTTAACCGCGTCGGCGACGGTTACGCGGCCGTGCTCGCGGGCGATTTCCAGAATTTGAACGGAGAGTTCCGGCAGTTTGCCGAGGATGATCCGCTCGCGCTGAAGCTTTGTCTCCAGCCGCGCCTTTTGCCGTTGCAGCGCGTTGAGGAAATAGGTCACCCATGGTTGCCAGTCCGGCGCGTCCGTATCGATCGTTCCCTGGGTCTGGCGCAGCGCCAGATAGTAGGCCTCTTTGTTATGCTCGATGATGCTTTCGAGGGACGCGTAGGGGACATAGGCATAGCCGGCCCGGAGCAACAGCAGGGTGGTCAGAATTCGCGACAGCCGGCCGTTGCCGTCCTGGAACGGATGAATGGCCAGAAATACGACCACAAAAACTGCAATCACCAGAAGTGGATGCTGGGTCCTCTCGTCCAAAGCGTTGCTTGCCCATGTGACCAGCCCGGCCGTTTTCGCCGGGGTCTCGAACGGCGTGGCCGTCGCGAAAATCACACCACGGCTTTGACCGTCGGGACCGAACGCCTCGATATGGTTGTCCAATGTCTTGTATTCGCCCCGGTGGCGCTGGTCCTTGTCCGCGTGTCGCAGCAGGTCACGGTGTAGCTGCTTGACATGATTCTCCGTCAGGTCGATGGCGTTCCAGCTTTCCAGCACGGTTTCCATGACATTGGCATAACCGGCGACTTCCTGCTCGTCGCGGCTTTTGAAACCTTTGTTGTCGAGATTGGAGAGCAGGGATTCAACCTCCCTGTCCGTCATCTTCACCCCTTCGATACGGGTTGATGAGCCGACACTCTCAATGGTCGCGACCCGGCGCAGATTGGACAGTCGATCCGGTGTCAGCCGTCCAATGGCGATCCACGCGCCCTTAAATTCATCGAGTTCGGAAATCACGGCCAGAATATCGGCTGTGATCACAAGCGAAGATATGTTCGGCGTGTTATCCGATGAATTATCCGTTTTCATCCATTTTTTATAAGATGGCTTTATCCATTTGTCCATCCATTTTTATCCATTAATCACACCACGGCGCCATAGGCGCAGCCCGACAGCATGGCGCCGGTCACGGCCATGATGACGTAGGCGAGGAACACCGGCAGGCGGAACAGGGCGAAGACCGGGATTGCCGTCCAGGCGCTGATGATGCCGCCGGCGATGAGGAAGGCCATGGCGGCGCCGTCGGCCATGCCTTTGTCCATGAGGCCGCGCACGAACGGCAGCGCCGCGTAGCCGTCCAGGTAGAGCGGCGCGCCGACCAGGGCGGCGAGGGGGACGGCCAGGGGGCTGTCGCCGCCGACGAAGGCGGCCAGGGCGTCTTCCGGCAGGTAGAGCTTGAGGAAGTATTCGGCCATGAAGGCGACGCTGAGCCACAGGACCACCAGCTTGGCCAGGCCCCAGGCACTGTGGCGGAACATGGCCAGGCGCGCCGGGTCGTCCCAGAACCGCCAGTGGACCTGGTTGGAGGCGCAGCTGGCGGCGTCGGGAACCAGGGAGTCGAGCAGGGATGAGCGCCGGGTTGGGCCGGCGAAGTTGCCGCGCCGCACCAGCATCAGAGTGACACCGCCGCCGAGCAGGCCGATGCCGAGCGCCGCCAGGGTCTTGCCCACGGCGAAGTTCCAGCCCAAGGTGGCGGCGGTGACCGCCAGCATGTCCGGGCTGGTCACCGCCGAGGACAACAGAAAGGCCATGACCGGCGGCAGAGTGACGCCGGCGGCCAGCAGCCCCGCCACCAGGGGCAGGGTGGTGATGCCGCAGACCGGCAGCACCGCGCTGATGAGCGAGACCATGACTATGGCCCGGCCCTCGGGCCGTCAAAAGCGGCGACCAGCAGGCCCATGGCGCCGGTCGCCGTCAGCCCCGCGGTGATGACCATGCCGACGAGCACGATAGGCGCGATCTGCCACAGGTTAGCGAGGGTAAACAGGGCTGCCGCCGGCACATGGTCGCGCAGCACCACGGCGAGGGTCAGCAGGCCGAGCGCGATGAGGATGCGCTTCTTCGGGAAGGCTCGCGTGGCCGTGGTCAGTTCGGCAATCGTCATGGCTCATGATCCCTGGTTCGGGCTTGAATTTGAAGCGAAACAATACATAATTCGAACTGATTGTTCTCAACCCACACATTAGAATTAGTAAATACCCCGCCGACTTCCCCGGATAGAGACCCGTCCCTATTGACGGCGGCGCGGCGGTGGGATTCCCTCGGTGCCGGAACGACAGATCGGCCCTTCAAGGAATGTCCCGACCATGACAACCCTGCTGCCCCGGTCCTGGTACACCGATCCCGACCACTTCCAGGTGGAAATGGACGCGGTCTTCGGCCGCGCTTGGCTTCCCGTCGCTCATGGCACCGAGCTGGCTGAGCCCGGCAGCTATCGGGTCATCACGGTTGGCGGCCGGGATATCTTCGTGGTGCGCGGCGAGGACGACGAGATCCGTGCCTTCTATAACGTCTGCCAGCATCGCGCCCATCGCCTGCTCGACGGCGCGGGCCAGCTCAACCGCACCATAGTCTGTCCTTATCATGCCTGGACCTACGACCTGACGGGCGCCCTGCGCGGTGCGCGGAATGCCATGGAGATCGCCGGCTTCGATCCGTCCTGCTTCGGCCTCCAGCCGGTGCGGGCCGCCTTGTTCGCCGGCTTCGTTACAGTTTGCTTCGATGACGCCGTGAGCCAGCCTCCGGCCAATCTGCGCCAGCTCGAGAGCCTGTTGCTCCATGACCATCCCGAGCTTCCCGCCATGGGCGAGGTCCGTCGTCGCGAGGCGGTGCTGAACGCGAACTGGAAGACCATTATCGAGAATTACCTGGAGTGTTATCACTGCAACGTCGCCCATCCGTCCTTCGGCAATTTCGATCTGCCCACGTGGAAACATCTGGTCGGCGACGGCTGGAGCCGCCAGGGCCGGGTGGCGACCGGGTCGAATGACGACGACATCGGCCAGGGCGACATCATCGGGCTGTCGGCCTGGTGGCAGTGGCCCAATATCTTCTGGGCCCGGGCCCTGGGCGCAGACACCTTCGTCGCCGTGTTTCACGAACCGCTCGACCCGGGCCATACCTTGCAGACCCGCCTGGTCTTCGCCGCAAGTGGCGAGGAAGACGCCGATCTCTTGGAATTCAACGAACTCTTCGACAGGGTTTTTCAGGAGGACGTATCCATCGTCGAGAACGTCCACCGCGGGCTCGCCTCAAAGGGCTATCGCGGCGGCGCTCTCATGGCGCAACCGGCGGCCCGCGCCGGCTGGAGCGAGCACGGCGTGCGCCACTTCCAGGACCTGATGCGCGGCGCCATGGGCAATGGCGCGCCGGGCTAGTCCAGGATGCCCTTGGTCTGCGGTTCGTCATGGAAGAATTTGACGAAGAAGGTCTTGGTCAATTTCGGGTGGTGCTTGTTGATGCGCACGAACTCGATCTCATAGCCGCATTTCTCATAGAACCCGACCGCCTGAAACCGGCTGGTGACCAGGTTGATGTTGTTGTAGCCCTGGTCCTGGTAGTGCTTCTCCAGCGCCGCCAGGAGCGTTCGCCCAAGGCCGATCCCGCGATGGCCGGGATCGACCCAGATGTCGCCCACATAGATTTCGGCGAAGGCCGTATAGGCGCTGAGCACGCCGATGGCGCCCCCGGCGGCGCTGCGAATGACCAACGAGAACGGCTTATAATCACAGACAATGCCGTGGCCGACTTCGTCATTGACGTGGCCGCGTAGCACCCTCGCATCAATGTCCGCCGGCAGGTGATCGAGGAATTCAATGCTGTGGTCAGCCATGACGGCCCATTAGTTGGTTTGCGCCCAGGCGCCACTGTGGTTCCGCTCCAGCATCACCGGGCTCCAGCGGGTCGGCTTGTCGGCGACCTTGAGGCCGAAGCTTCTGAGTTCCAGGCGCTCGGGAACGACGATCATCAACTGATACTCGTCGGATTCCGGGCCGTCGGGAAAGAACGCGCTGAAGCGGTCGATCCAGTAGGTGGTTCGCTCGGCCGCGTCGCGTTCAATATGGGCCTTGGCGACCACCGTGAGATAGCCGCGATTGCCCAGGTCCAGGTAGGTCAGCAGAACCCGGGGGTCGCGCTGGATATGATCGACCTTGCGTGATTCCAGGTTGGAGCCAATGACGAAGCGGGCGAAATCATCGTCCGGCGCGAAGGTGGCGATGGACCGCGAGGACGGGCCACCGGTACCGTCCAGGGTGACGAGAGACGCGCA
>JAYGEF010000511.1:0-5214 GCA_046582535.1 Alphaproteobacteria bacterium | reverse complement strand
TTGACCGGCAGGGTTTCGTCCTGGGCGTCCGTCAGCACCCCGCCGGTTCCCTGAGTGGTGCCGAACTGGGTGGTGTAGTTGCCGCTGACTGCGTCGCAGTCGTCGGGCGCGTCATAGACCGCATCGATGGTCTCGCGATGGACGTAGGGCAGATGGTAATAGTCGTTGAAGACCTCAAGGAAGGCCTTCCAGTTGCAATCGACCTCAAGCTCGCGCCGCCGGGTCGAGACCATGTCGCCGAGCGCCCATGGCGCGTGCAAGGTAGAGAAATCGCCAAGCCAGTCATCCAGGTCGGGAGCGTCGCTATCGAGACAGACGAAGACAAAACCGTCCCGCGCCCCGATACGGAACGGAACCAAGCCGTAGTCGCCCTTATGGAAACCCTCGGTCCGTTCCATGCGCGGCGCACCGCCCAGGCGACCGTCGAGACCATAGGTCCAGCCGTGGAACGGGCAGATTATGTGATCGCACTGGCCGTCGCCTTCGAGCAACGGCGTGCCCCGGTGCCGGCAACTGTTGGCGAAAGCGCGTAACCCCCCGGCTTCATCGCGCAACACCACCAACGGCACCCCGGCCAGGGTGAAGGCGGTGTAGTCGCCAGCGGCCGGCCAACGGTCGGCCCGGCCGACACCGACCCAAGATTTGCGGAAGACCGCGTCCACTTCACGCTGGTGAACGGCCTCGTCCCCATAGCATGCCGGCGGCAGGGTCACCGAGGTTTTGAAGTCGCCATGGACCCGGGCAAGCTGGTCGCGAAGTTCGTTCCATTCCATGACCACAGTTTAGCGTCGTAAATCACCGTACGAAACGACGATTTTGTCGTACCTTCCGGCTTCCTGTTTCCGGAGCCCTCCATGACACCAAGTGACGACCAACCGCCAACCGTGAACCGGGGACGTCTCGCACGCCTGCCGCTCATCGGCCGGGTGGTCGCCGGCCCGGCCTTTGCCAGTGCCGACTTCCGCCGTCTGTGGATGGCCGCCGCGTTCAATCAGGTGGGTATGAACGGCGAGCAGTTGATGCTCGGCCTGCTGGTTTTCCAGATAACCGATTCGACGGCCTGGGTCGGCGCGACACTGGCACTTTACGCCCTGCCTAATCTGGTGTTTGGCATCTTATCCGGTGCCATCGCCGACTGGCTTGATCGCCGGACCCTGCTTCGCATCCTCGATTTCACGACCGCCGTGAGCATGGCCTTGTTCGCCGGAATGCTCGCCCTGGGATTTGACACGTTGTGGGTGATCCTGGCCTTTACGTTGATTGGTGGCAGTCTCCGCGCACTTTATGCCCCGGCGCGCATGAGTTACGCCTACGACATCGTCGGCGGCGCCCATGTGGTCGCCGGTCTGGGTCTGCTCAATCTCGGTACCCGGGTCGGCCAGTTGGTCGGGGCCGTGGCCGCCGGCGTGGTGATGCAATACCTCGGCGCACCGATCGCATTCCTGCTCCTCGCGGCATCCCACCTGGTCGCCCTCGCCTGGCTTATGCAACTGCGCTCAGCCGGCGATTCAGCCCCCACGGAGCGTGTGCCCATCGGCCAGAACCTGCGCGAATTCTTCGTCGAATTGCGCCACAACCGCAGTCTGCTCACTCTGGTAGTGGTGACGGCGGTGGTCGAGGTTTTCGGTTTTTCATTCAGCACGGTGCTGCCGGAACTGGCGACCAACCGTTTCGACGTCGGCGCCGAGGGCTTGGGACTGATGCATTCAGCGCGGGCGGTCGGCGGCGTCCTGGCCAGCCTCGCTCTGGCCGGCATGACCGGGTTCGAGCGCCGAGGCCTGGCTTTTCTTGGCGTTCTCTACGCCTTTGGCGCAAGTCTGATCTTACTCTCGGCGGCGGGGCAGTTTGTCCTGGCTCTGCTGGCCCTGCTGCTGGTCGCCGTGCTGGCTACCTCCTCCGACGTACTGACCCAGAGCATGATGCAGCTCAGTGTGCCCAACAAGTTGCGCGGGCGCGCCATGGGATCGTGGATCCTGGCGGTCGGCGCATCGCCCCTTGGACACTTGCAAATGGGCGCCCTCGCCGTCTCGTTCGGCGTCGGCGGCGCCCTGCTGGTCAACGGTGGGGCATTGATCGGCGTCGCTATCCTCGCTACCGTCGCGGCCCCACGCCTGCGCCAACTGTAGTCGACCTGAGGAGACGCCGATCATGACCGCCAACAACGCCCTGCCCGCCACCTACCGCAACCCGGATCTGGTGGTCAACCAGGACAATCTGGCGGGTTGGAATCTGCCCCACAGGCGCCGCCACGGGTTTCATAACCTGCACTTGCTGCAGCGCTACGGGCTGCTCATCCGCTCGCCCGACGTCATGATGCTGAACACCGACATCGACCGCCGCATTGGCGATCTGCCCGAGGCCCGCCGGCTAACCTCGACCAACGAGTTCTCGGCCATTGCGGTGGTTCAAGGCGACAGGCTGCTGTTCGAACGCTACGCCCCGGACTTCGGTCCCGACCGGCCGCACAGCATGCAGTCCATGACCAAGACGACGCTGAACCTGGTGTTTGGCCGGCTCGTCGAGGACGGCGTTATCGACCTCGGCGCGACCATCGCGGACTATATCCCTGAGATCGGTTCGGGCTACGCTGCCGCGACCATCCAACAGGTGCTCGATATGAACGTGGTCAACGTCTTCAACGAGGACTACGACGACCCTTATTCACCGGCCCCCGCTCCCGGTGAGCCGGTCGGCTATGGCCGCCAGGAAGTCGGCTTGAGCTGGCGTCTGCCGCCGGCGGGTGAGGACGAGTATTCCATGCGCGACTTCATCACCACCATCGCCAGTGACGATATTTCCAATCCGTCCGGCGAGACCAACTACAAGTCACCCAATACGGACCTGCTGGGCTGGGTTGCCGAGCGGGCAAGCGGGCGCTCCCTGCGCGACTTTATGGCCGACATCGTCAAGGCGGCGGGCCTCGAAGGCGGCTTTCATGTGGCGCTCAGCTCGGATTTTTCGCCGGTGGTCAGCGGCGGCGGCTTCATGACCGCCCGCGATCTGGCGCGCTATGCCATGCTGTTTGCCCGCAAGGGTGTCGGCGTTCATGGCGAGACGGTAGGCAGCGCGGCCTTCATTGAGGAGACCCGGAGTGGCCGCGGCACCGCCATGCCCGAGCCTCGCGAGTGGCTGCGCTACAGCAACCAGACCAACACCAATGGCCAATGGCTGGGCCACGGCGGCTATGGCGGTCAGTATTTCATCGCCGACCCTGACAAGGATATGGCAGCGGTGTTCTTCAGCGTGCTCCAGGACAAAGATGCTGGCGATAAGAGCTACACCTCCGAGGTGATCCGCCTGCTCGAAGAAATCGTCGCGTTGTACTGACCAGCCAAATGCCACGAAATTCACCAGCCGCCTGGCTTGGGGTCGCCGACCTGCCCATGGCCCTGCCATTCGCCATTCTCCAGGGTTTTCTGGTCTTTGGCTGGGTCTTGCCGTCGGCGGTCATCCCGATTCAGGCCCTGGCCTATTTCGGCGATGCCCAGAGCGTCAGCGTATTCTTTTTCGGCGTCAGCTTCGCCGGTCTGATTGGCGCCTTCACCATGCCCTTGCTGGTTCACTGGGCCGGCCGGCGCGCGGTATTCGCCCTTGGCATCGCCCTACTCGCCGGCGCGTCCCTGGTGATGGCGCTTGATGGGGCGGTGTACCTGATCGTCGGAAATGCCCTGCGTATCTTCGGATTCTTGTGCCTCGACGTGACGTTCGAAGTCTCGATCATGGAGCGCATACCGCGCCGCGCCTTCGCCCGCTTCGAACCGGTGCGTATGTTCGCCATGGCGTTGGGCTTGGTGGTTGGGCCGTGGCTTGGGGTGAAACTGTCGCTCGTCGCCGGGATTTGGCTGCCCTTCGTCATCGTCGCGGTGATGATTGCCGTTGTCGGCGTTGTCGTGCTGCGAATACGTCTGGTCGTGCCATTGCGTGAGGCGCCGATCGCCAGCCGGGCGCCCAACCCGCTTCGCTTCGTGCCGCGATTTTGGCGCCAGCCTCGATTGCGTCTGGCCTGGGCCCTGGCCCTGGGGCGGTCGGCCTGGTGGAGTATGTTTTTCATCTACGCGCCGATTTTCTGCATCGAGAGCGGCCTCGGCCACGAGATGGCCGGCGTCATTCTGTCGGTGGCGTCGATCCCCATGCTGTTCATACCGTTGTGGAGCCGGTTTTCCCGGCGTTTCGGCCTGCGCCGGTTCCTGGCGGCGGCCTATCTCGCCACAGGAATCGTGACCATGTCGGTCGCGGTGGCCGCCGGTAATCCGTGGTTTGGTGTCGCGCTATTGTTGATCGGCGCGCTATGCGCGTCACTGATTGATACAGTGGGCAACGCCCTGTTCCTGCGCGCTGTGCACCCGCACGAGCGCCCTGAAATGGCTTCGGTGTTTACCACTTACCGCGAGATCGCGCATCTTGGGCCGCCGGGGGTGTTTTCAGCATTGCTCACCATATTCGCACTGCCCTCGGTGTTCCTGGCATCGGGCTTGAGCCTGGTCGCGGTGACCTGGCTCACCCGCTACATACCTAAGCGGTACTAGCCTCCGCCGAGGCGGGGCAGAATATAGACCTCCGCCTCCGGCGGCACCGGCTGGAACCAAGCGCCTCGATGGATCACGCCATCGATGGAGACAGCGACGCCACGCTCAAGCAACGGCTCCAGCTTGGGGCACTGCGCGCCAAGTTCGCGTAGCAGCGCCTGGATGGTGTCCGCGTCGAGATCGAACTCGGTCTCGCCGCCAGCGGCGTTCTTCAGGGTTCCGCCGAGCAGGACCCGAACCATGAGTTACTCCGCCGCGTCCTGTATCGGCTGTTCGTCGAGCGCTTTCAGCACCTTGGGCGGCGACATGGGAAGCGACGGCATGCGTAGCCCAGTGGCGTCGGCCACCGCATTGGCGACAGCCCCCATGGGCGGCACGATGGAGGTCTCGCCGACGCCCCGTACGCCATAGGGATGGTCCGGGTTAGGCACTTCGACAATGACCGTATCGATCATCGGCAGATCCGATGCCACCGGCATACGGTAGTCCAGGAAACCGGCGTTCTGGAGTCGCCCGTCCTCGCCGTAGATGTATTCCTCGTTAAGCGCCCAGCCGATGCCCTGGGCGGCGCCGCCCTGGTACTGGCCTTCCACATAACTCGGATGGATCGCCTTGCCGGCGTCCTGAATCACCGTATAGCGCAGAATCTCCGTGCGCCCGGTTTCGCGGTCGACTTCGACGTCGACCA
>JAYGEF010000369.1:0-4709 GCA_046582535.1 Alphaproteobacteria bacterium | reverse complement strand
GATTGGTTTTTTTGGCAATATTCTTGATGGCGCGATTTGGTTCTTGGCTACCGGCTGGAAGGTCTGGAGCAGCTTGTTCGCACCGCTACCCTACGGCGATCCAAATCTGGCGATCGCCAGCGCCATGGTGATCATCGTCATCGCCCTCAAGATCCTCAATCCAGCGCTTCCGAACCGCTAAATTCGGAACGTCACGAACAGGCCAACGAGGGACAATAAATTTCGTTCTTGGGGAAGCATTCAACTCAACCCGCATTGTCACGCACACACAGGTATAAAAGTAAGGGGATTTAGTCATGCATGTTATCGTATTTGCTTCGCAAAAAGGCGGCTCGGGCAAGACCACGCTTTGTGGCCAGCTCGCCATTCAGGCCGAACGCGCCGGCGCCGGGCCGGTCGCCCTCATCGACACCGACCCCCAGGGCAGTCTCGCCGAGTGGTGGAACGCCCGCAGTGAGTCGACGCCGGCTTTCGTCAAAACACGGTTCACCGAATTGATGGACGATCTCGCCCATCTCAACAACGCCGGCATGGAGCTGGTGTTCATCGACACGCCGCCGGCAGTAACCGACGCCATCCGGGCGGTGGTTACTTTCGCCGATATCGTGGTCATACCGACCCGACCCAGCCCTCATGATCTGCGTGCTGTCGGCGCCACTGTCGATATCGTCGAATATCTTGGTAAGCCCTTGGTGTTTGCCGTCAACGCGGCGACGCTGCGGGCGCGGATTACAGCGGAATCGGCCATCGCCCTTCCGCAGCACGGCACCGTGGCGCCGGTCACCGTCCATCAGCGGACCGATTTCGCCACCAGCATGATCGATGGCCGGTCGGTCATGGAGCTCAACCCGGACTCGCGCTCGTCGCAAGAGATGGTGGGTCTGTGGAACTATATTTCGACCCGCCTCGGCAAGGTCGAGCGCCGCGCCGAGCCGCAGCCCTATGAAGGCGAGGAAAGGCGTTATCCGGTGCGCGATCTACCGGATAGCCGCCAGCTGTTCGGCAACCAGTCGGCGCGGCCCGGTTTCGGTCGTCGCCCCTGGCCGCCCCTGTTCGGCCAGCCGGCCGGCCAGTAAGCGCGGCGAGAGGAAAGGATGAAAGCCATGACCGAACAAGCAACCACGCGAGGCTCGCTGTTTGCCGCCAAGGGTGATGCCGCGCCGTCACCGTAGGTGGGCAACGCCACCTTCCACGGACTCGAAAGCCGGACCGAACCCTCGGCACAGAAGACCTCTTGGGTCGATCCGGGACCGCGGTTCCGAATTCCCGGACTTGAAACCGCCAGCCCGGTGGAACCGGCCCCGCCGCCGTCCACACTGTCAGCGCTGATCCGCCGTCGCGATGGGGTGACGCCGGTATCCGCCTCCGTATCGGCAGCCACGCCGGAACCGTGCGGCCCCACGGTAATCGACCCGCAACGAGTACTGACAGTGCCCCCTGGCGGCGGTGCCAGGCCGGCCCGGACAAATCGCGCCATTCCGGCAGCCCGGGCGTTGCCCCCCTGGATCAACCCCAATGCGCCATGGACCAAGGGCAAACCGCCGGCCGAGCTGCCGCCGTCCCGGCCGGTGAAGCGCCGCCAGCTCACGGTCAGGCTTGAGCCGGCACTCTACGAACAGGTCAAGGCGCACGCTGCCCGATCAGGGGCAACGTTGCAGGCCATTCTCGCCGGCGCGGTCGGCGCCGCCATAGGCCAGAGCGCCTGAGACGATCAAACCGTCACGGCCCGGCAGTCACCGTAAGGTGGTTGCCGGGCCGCTGGTGTTTGGGGTTATAGCTGGAGCCGCTCAGCCGGCAATTTGGCGCCGGGGGGCGTCGGGCTCGCCCATGGCCGCCCGGGCCGCCGCATCGAGGCCTGCCGGGGTTGCCGCCACGGTGAAGCCGGCCATGGACAGCAGGCTTATGAGCAGGGAGATGTCGCCTTCGGAGCTGCGGCTCTCGGCGACTCCGTTCATGCGCAGGTCGGCGTAGCCGTGAAGCTGAAACCAGATGCGCTGGGCCAAAGCCATGGCTTCGCGGCGGCCGACACTGGTCCGGTTGAGCTCGCGGCCCCGGGCGGCGGCCTGGATCAGGGTCGCCGGGTAATCGATCATGGCGCCGACGACAGCCTCGTAGGGGTGCGTCGACGCGCCCGGCGGCTGGCTGAAGAGATGGCGGTAGACGGCGCCCTGGCCGGCCGCGAAATTGAGATAGGCGGTGCACCGGCGCATGAGCCGGGCGGCGTTGCTGAAGGGCGCAAGATTGGCCAGACCGGGGGCGCCGGGATCGTCCTCGGCGGCGATGATCGACGATTGCAGGCGTCGGGATTCACGCAACCGGACCTGATCGAAGATCTCTTCGACGCCGCCGGGAAAATGCCGGTAGAGAGCGCCGGGCGCGCAGCCCAGGGCACGCGACAGGGATCGCAGCGACCATTCCCGGGCATCGGCCTCGGCGTTGACGATCAGACGCTCCGCCGTATCGACAATGGTGTCCGGGGTCAGGGGTGATTGAGTAGAGCCAGCCATAAATACAACTTGCTACCAATAAGTTAACTATACATTAACGATTATGAAGATTCTCAAAGCCATGGCGCTTGCCTTCGTCGCCCCGACACCGCATGGTCGCCGCCGGGAAAAATCGACAAATCGAACGGGCTGAGACCAACAGTCATGACAATTATTGCCATTCAAGGCGCAGCGGGCGTCGACGACGTACCGGGTATTGATCGTCTCGCAGATCAGGCGGAGTTGCGCTTCGCGGCCACGGTTGACGAGTTGCGCCAGGCCCTGGTCGGGGCGGAAATCATGCTCGGCTGGGACTTTTCCGCCGGCGGTCTCGACCAGACCTGGGACGTCGCCGAAAACCTGCGCTGGGTCCATTGGGCGGGTGCGGGCATCGATGCCATGATGTTTCCCGAACTGGCGGCGAGCGATGTAGTGCTGACCAATTCGCGCGGTGTGTTCGACCTCGCCATGGCCGAATATGTGCTCGGATTCGTGCTTAACTTCGCCAAGCGGTTCCCCGAGTCCCAATCGTTTCAAACCGAGCGCGCCTGGCGCTGGCGGCCGACCCAGCGCATCGCCGGCGCTACGGCCCTGGTGGTCGGCACCGGCAGTATCGGCCGCGAGATCGCCCGCCTGCTCGGGGCCAACGGTATGGTGGTCTCCGGCGTTGCCCGCAGCGCCCGGGCCGGCGACGATGATTTTGTGACCATCCATGGCAGCACTGACCTCGACAGCGCTCTGGCCGAAGCCGATTACGTGGTCGCCATCCCGCCGCTGACCGCCGCGACGGCCGGCATGTTCGGCGCCGCTCAGTTCAAGGCCATGAAACCGACGGCGCGGTTCATCAACATGGGCCGGGGCCAGTTGGTTGATGAGACGGCGTTGATCGCGGCCCTTGAGGCTGGTGACATCGCCGGCGCCGCTCTGGATGTGTTTGAGACCGAACCGCTGCCCGAGGCCAGCCCCCTGTGGGCCCTGCCCAACGTCATCGTCTCGCCCCACATGTCCGGCGACTACGAAGGCCACGAGGCGGACGTGGTCGATCTGTTCGTGGCCAATTTCGAGCGCTTCCAGGCCGGCCAGCCCCTGGCCAACGTGGTCGATAAGGTTCTCGGCTTCGCCGCCAAGTAATGGCTATAGCGCTGACCGAGGCCGAGATCGACCGGGCCAGCGCCCTGCTCGAAGCGGTGCGGCTCGGTGGCCGGACCCTGCCGGAAATTCCCAGCCATTGCCGGCCGCGCAGCCTGGACGATGCCTACGCGGTGCAGGATCGCCTGGCCGCCCGCCTCGGCTGGGACGTGGGCGGTTGGTTTTGCGCCTGCACCAATCCGCAGATGCAGCGCCAGCTCGGCCTGCCGGGGCCCTATTGCGCCCGGCTGTTCAGCCGGCTGCTCCAGGCCAGTCCGGCGACCGTGATCGCCGCCGACCATCCGCCGTTGGTGCTGGAATGCGAATTCGCCTTCACCCTGGCCGGCGATCTGCCCGCCCGTGCGGCGCCGTACCAGCGCACGGAAGTCGAGGATGCCATCGCGTTGGTCCACCCGGCCATCGAACTGGTGGCCGGGCATCTCGACGACTGGCCCAACCAGGATGTTTGCTCGGTGATCGCCGATAACGGCACCGACGGGGCGCTGATTTACGGCGCGGGCCGGGCCGACTGGCGAGACTTCGACCTGGCCGAAATTCCGGTGACCCTGACGGTCAATGGTGCGCACCAACGTAGCGGCGCCGGTCGCGACGTCATGGGCGATCCCCTGGCGGCGCTGGTCTGGCTGGCCAATCACCGGGCCCGGGTTGGCGAAGGCCTCAAGGCCGGCCACATCCACACCACGGGCACGGCGACGGCGATCTATTGGGCCGCGGCCGGCGACAATGCGGTGGCCGATTTCGGGCCTCTGGGCGCAGCCTGCCTGAAAATCAGTTAGACTGGCGGCTCCACGGCCGGCACGAATAGAACAAGGATCATCATGGAAAATCGATGGCGTGACGACGACGCCCAAGCCATGGTCGCGGCCTACGGCAACGAGGGTGTGGGCGAAGACCTGGCGTTGCGGGTCTACACCACCCGGCTGCTCGGTGGCGATTCGCGTCTGGTGCTCCATGGCGGCGGCAATACGTCGGTCAAGACGCGCCTGGTCGATGGTGTCGGCCAGGACGTCGAGGTGCTGTGCGTCAAGGGCTCGGGCTGGGACATGGCGGTCACCGAACCCCCCGGCCTGCCGG
>JAYGEF010000293.1:0-5190 GCA_046582535.1 Alphaproteobacteria bacterium | reverse complement strand
TCCGGGTTCAGGGCGTAATAGCTGAGCTCGAAGCGGATCTGGTCGTTGCCCTTGCCGGTGGCGCCGTGGGCCACCGCGTCGGCCCCGGTGGCGGCGGCGATCTCGATCTGGCGCTTGGCGATGAGCGGCCGGGCGATGGAGGTGCCGAGCAGGTAGATACCTTCGTACAGGGCATTGGCGCGGAACATGGGGAACACGTACTCAGAGACGAACTCCTCGCGCATGTCCTCGATGTAGATTTCCGTGCAGCCGGCCATCTCGGCTTTCTTGCGCGCCGGCTCCAGGTCTTCGCCCTGGCCGAGATCGGCGGTGAAGGTCACCACCTCGCAGTTATAGGTTTCCTGCAGCCATTTGAGGATTACCGAGGTGTCGAGCCCGCCCGAATAGGCCAGCACGACTTTGTTTACGCTGTCGCTCATGTTCGTGGTTCCTGCATGCCTGAAAAGCGCGCGCAGTATAGGCTTTCCGGGCGTTCCGGCAAGCCTGGTGAACAGTGTTATTCCAGCGCTCATCATGATGGGCGCTGGCAAGCGCGACCGCGCGTCGCCAACCGTTTGGCGCCAGCCCGCGTGGCGCTTGAACGCGTTTTCAAAAATCACCCGCGTGGCGCCTGAACGCGTTTTCAAAAATCGCCTGCGTGCCGCTTGAACGCCCATCGATCATGCTTGATGACCGATGGAATCACTTTGTCGCGAAGGCGTTCGGCGTGTCGGCGCACCAGGCGGCCAGGGCGCGGGCCAGGCGATGGCCCGGCGAATTCGTGCCGTCGCTCTCGCGCAAGGCGCCGTACCAATCGATGTCGATGCCCTCGGGCATCAATCGGGCGACGGCCACGGAACCCCAGTTGGCATGGGTCGCCACCACCCAGCGGGCGAGTATGCTGACGCCGAACCCGGCGGCGACCAGTTCGATGATGGCCTCGGGTAACTCAACGTTGATATAGCGCCGGGCTTGGACCCCGGCCGGGCTGAACAGGCGGTCGTGCTCGTGGCCCGGCATGATGGTTCGTGAGTAGGACAGGTAGTCCTCGTCGATGAAATCCTCGGCAATCACGTAGGGACGGCCGGCGAGACGGTGGTCCGGCGCCATGATGGCAACCTGCTCGTCACCGAACAGGCGCAGCCCCATGATGCCGGTGTGTGCCGGCTCGCCGCCGACGATGGCCAGGTCGATGCCGCCCTCGGCCAACATGTCGAGGGGCCGCCGGGCGGCGCTGGCGACAATTTCGATGTCCAGGTCCGGTTCCACCGCCCGCAGGCGCCGGAGAAATCCGGGCAGCCAGTGATAAGCGGTGTAGAAGCCGATGCCCAGGCGGACCACGTGCTCGGCGCCGCCGATAGAGGCTCGGGCCGCCGCTTCGGCGCGGTCAAGGTCGGTAAGCAACCGCTCGGCGGACTGACGCAGGGCGTCGCCGGCCGGGGTTGGCCGCAAGCGCCCCTTGACCCGGTCATAGAGAGCCACGCCCAGGCGGCGCTCGGCCTCGCGAATGCGGTGGGTCAGGGCCGAGGCGGTGATGCCCAGCAGGTCGGCGGCGGGCGCGACACCGTGGGCTTCGTCGATGGCCACCAGCATACGCAGGTGGCGGATATCCAGGCGCGGTCGAAGGTTGGCATACATAAGATGAATTATATTCAGTTTAACGAAGAAAACTACGAATTTGATTCAAAGAATGGGAAGGCCTATTTACCTTTTCAGACATAGCAACATCACAGCCAGCAAGGAGAATTCAAAATGCGTAATTATGATGCCATGATCGACCGTCAGAGCATCCGTGGCCTCAGCGGCGTCGACATCGCCCGCATGATCTCCGCCGCGCCGCGCCGCGACCGCGCCATTGAGCTCGACGCGCGCACCCTCAAGGATATCGGCTACGACAACAGCAGCCGCTGATCAAACTACCGGAAAATCGACGCCAGGGGCGGGCCTTCGGGTCCGCCCCTTGTCATTTCATGGTCGCCTGATTAAACCGGTAGTGATCAACCGGCAGGAGAAAACACCGTGAATATGACAAAGACCGAGCTCGACGACTTTCTCAACACCATCCGCATCGGCACCCTGTGCAGCCTCAACGCCGACGGTTCGCCCAATGCCCTGCCGCTGTGGTACGACTGGGACGGCGAAACCATCCGCATGTTTACGACCCGCGATACGGCCAAGGTCAGGCGCCTCGCCGAGGATTCGCGCGCCTGCCTCAGCGTCGCCGAGACGGTGGGCGTGGCCGAGGCCTGGGTCACGGTCGAAGGCACGGTGGCGATCCTCGATGAAGGCGGTCTCGAGCTCGCCTGCCGCCTGGCCACCCTCTACTACGAGCCGGAACAGGCGGAGCGCACCATCGCCGCCTGGACAGCCGCCGGCAATCGGGTATTGCTCGAGCTGACACCGACGCGCATCCGCTCAAGCCGCCATTGATTCTGCCCTTAGGCGTCGATCGGGGTGCGCTGCTTCTTCACTCGCTCGCTGGCTGACTTGAGCTGGCCACAGGCGGCCATGATGTCTTCGCCCCGGGGGACGCGCACCGGCGATGAATAGCCGGCTTTGTTGACGATGGCGGCGAAGGCGGCGATGGCGTCGTCGGACGACCGCAGATAGGGCGCGCCGGGCCACGGGTTGAACGGGATCAGGTTGACCTTGGCGGGAATGCCGGCGATCAACTTGACCAGGGCGCGAGCCTGGGCCGGTGAGTCGTTGATGCCGTTGAGCATGATGTATTCGAAGGTGATGCGTCGGGTGTTGCCGCCGGCCGGGTAGTCGCGGCAGGCCTGCATGAGATCGGCGATGGGATATTTGCGGTTAATCGGCACCAGTTCGTTGCGCAGATCGTCTTCGGTGGCGTGGAGCGAGACCGCCAGATTGACGCCGATCCGGTCGCCGCAGGGTCCCATCATGGGCACCACCCCGGCGGTCGAGAGCGTTATGCGCCGCTTGGAAATGGCGATGCCCTCCGGGTCCATGGCGATATCCAGGGACTGGGCCACGGCGTCGAAGTTGTACAGCGGCTCGCCCATGCCCATGACCACGATGTTCGACAGCATGCGGCCGTGCCTGGGTGACGGCCATTCGCCCAGGGTGTCGCGGGCGAGCATGATCTGGCCGACGATCTCGGTGGCGTCCAGGTTGCGCACCAGCTTCTGGGTGCCGGTGTGGCAGAACCGGCAGGTCAGGGTGCAACCGACCTGGGTCGAAACACACAGGGTGCCGCGGTCGCTCTCGGGAATGTAGACGCATTCGACCTCGTGGCCGTCGACCAGCTTGAGCAGCCATTTGCGCGTGCCGTCGGCGGACATCTGGTTGGCCGAAACCACGGGCCGGCCGATGACGAAGTGCTCGGTCAGGACGGCGCGGAAGGCCTTCGACAGATTGGTGATCTCGTTGAAGTCGGTCACGCCCCGGTAATAAATCCAGTGCCACAGCTGTTTGGCGCGAAACGGCTTCTCGCCCAGGGCCGCCATTTCCTCAGCCAGCTGGGCGCGGGACAGGCCGACCAGATCAAGGCGCCCGTCAGCCGCCCGCTGGGGCGGCGGCGCGAAGGCGGCGGGAGTACGGACGATGGCGGCGGCGGGAGAACTGGTCATCACTGCCTTCATATACGGCGCACGGGCCGCGCCGTCAAAGTACTTGGCTCAGGGCGCCTTGCAGGCCTTGTTGATAGCCCGATGGGCGGCGGTGAAGCCGGTCAGGGAATAGGTGTCCTTGGTTGCCGTGCCGCGCCATGAGCGGCCGCGGATGATCATCTTCGAGCCCGCCCGCATGATTCGCACCAGAGCCTTGTCGTCGGCGGAGTCCGTCGCCCAGGCGGTTTCATTATGGGTAAACAGGGCAAACTTGTTGCCGCCGACCACGACTTCTGCGGTCGAGCCCTCCTTGTAGCGGTAGCCGGTATGAACGCTGACCACGTTGAAGGATTTGGCCCCCGGCCGGTGGGTCACCAAGGCGTAGATCTCGCCGCGCTTGCTGTATTTGCCTTCGTCCTTGGTCGGCGTACTCGCCATGTAACAAACCTTGGTGGCGCCCGAGCCGGTCTGATAGGCGGTCCAGTCCTGGTAGACGCCGATGACGTCGACGGCGGCAAACCCCGCCGTGGTGTTCAGTATTAGCAGCGCCAATAGCGCAAATGAGGCTAACAATCGGGCAATCATCGGGCGCTCCAGCAATAACGGCGACGCAATATATAGTATATTTCGTTCCGCCTGCCCACTATCAACCGCGGCCTCGGTAGGGCGCCACGCCTTGATCCGGCAACCACAGGCCGGCGGGCGGTTCGCCGGTCTGGTAGAACACGTCGATGGGTATGCCGCCGCGCGGGTACCAGTAGCCGCCGATACGCAGCCAACGCGGCGCGATCGCGGCGACCAGGCGCTTGGCGATGGCCACGGTGGTTTCCTCGTGGAAAGCACCGTGGTTGCGGTAGGACCCCAGGTAGAGCTTGAGCGACTTGCTCTCGACGATCCACGCGTCGGGCACATAGTCGATGACCAGATGGGCGAAGTCGGGTTGGCCGGTGACCGGGCAGATGCAGGTGAACTCGGGTGCCGTGAAGCGCACCAGATAGTCGCTGCCGGCCTGGGGATTGGCGACTTTCTCCGGCACCGCTTCGTCGGGTGAGGTGGGCAGGGAACTGTCGCCGCCCAGTTGGCTGAGGCCGTCGGAATGACTCATGAGGTAGACACCTTGGGCTTGCGGACCTTGAGATCGCCGGCGACATGAACCGGCAGGGCTTCGGGCGCGCCGCCGGGGGCCACCGGCCGCCGGGCGAAACGGCCCAGGCTGATCAATCGGTCGTACATGATAATGGCCCCGGCGGTGGCCACGTTGATGCAGAACTTGGTCGGGATGCGGACGATGAATTCACAGCGCTCGACCAGGGCGGGCGACAGGCTGCCGCGCTCGGGCCCAAGCACGTAGGCGGCCTGGCTGGGATGGCGAAAACTGGGCAGCTCCTCGGCCTCGTCGAGCAGTTCGACACCGACCAGCCGGCAGCCGTGCGGCAGGCTTAGGGATGCTGCGTCGTCGTACTGGTAGAGCGGCACCTGACCCGGTGTGTCAGAGGTGTCGGAGCGGGCGCGCTTCGGGTTGAAGGCCGCGTTCACGGTGAAGACGAAACTGGCATGGAAGCCATGAGCGGAGCGAAACAGGTTGCCCAGGTTCATCTCCTTGCTTATACCCTCGACGCCGATGCCAAAATAGCCACGC
>JAYGEF010000194.1:0-5015 GCA_046582535.1 Alphaproteobacteria bacterium | reverse complement strand
TTCATGTTTTCATCCAAACTCACGGAAAAGGGCGCGGTGACGCTTCCCAAGGCGGCGCGGCTCGCCATGGGATCGGGCCGGGGTCGAAAGTGGTGATTCATGTGCGTAAGGACGGCACGGCGGTGATCTATCCCCAGCGGGTGGGCGTCGATCACCTGTTGGCGATGTTCGACTATGACGGCCCGGCCCTGTCCCAGGCCGATATCGACGAGGCCGCCGCCGAGGGCGCGCCGTCGTGATGGTCGGTGTTGATACCAGCGTGCTGTTGCGGTTATTTCTTAAGGACGACGCCGGGCAGCTTGCCCAGGTTCGCGACATGGTCGCGCGGGTCGAGGCCGGCGGCGATACGCTCTACGTGCTCCAGGCGGTGCTGTGCGAGCTCGCCTGGGTGCTGGCCCTGAAGGCCGGGTTCAAGCGCGAGGCCGTCGCCGAGGCGGTCCGCGGCCTAGTCGAAACAGCAGTTATCGAACTCGAAGGCCAGGACACGGTCTGCGCCGCGCTGGAGCGCCACGTGACGTCGGGCACGGGCTTCGCTGACTGCCTCATCGTCGAGAGCGCCCTGGCGGCCGGGGCGGATTGCTTCGTTACCTTCGACCGCGCCCTGCTACGGGCCGACGATTGCTTGGCGCCGGCCGAGGTCTAGCACACCCCCTCAATACAACCCATCCAGCACATCCCCATAACGCCCGATAATCGCGTGGCGGCGGGTTTTCATGGTTGGGGTCATTTCGCCGTTGTCGATGGTGAAGGGCTCGGCGGCGAGGGCGAAGCGTTTGACGGTTTCGATGGGCGAGAGGCCGGCGGAGGCGCGCCTTACCGCTTCGGCGACGGCCTTGGTTAGGGCTTCGCTGTCGCCGCCGTGGGCCTTGACGGTTTCGTCGTCGGGGACGATGAGGGCGACTAAGTGTGGGCGGCGGTCGCCGTAGACCATGGCCTGGGCGATTTCCGGCTCGAGCATGAGCACGCCCTCGACCCGCTGGGGCGACAGGTTGTCACCGCCGGAGTTGACGATGATGTCCTTTTTGCGGTCGGTGATGCGGATGCGTCCGCGCTCATCGAGCTCGCCGATGTCGCCGGTGTGGAGCCAGCCGTCGATGAGGGCGGCTGCGGTGGCCTCGGGGGCGTTCCAGTAGCCGTCCATGACCAGCTCGCCGCGCACCAGGATTTCGCCGTCCTCGGCGATTTTTACCTCAACCCCGTCGAGCGGCGGGCCGACCGTGGAGACGTTGTTCATCTCGGGCCGGTTGACCGAGATCACCGGCGCCGATTCGGTCTGGCCATAGCCCTGTAGGATGGGCAGGCCGAGGGCCAGGAAGAACACGCCGACTTCCTCGTTGAGCGGTGCGCCGCCGGAGACCAGGGCCTTGAGCCGGCCGCCGAAGCGGCCGCGCACTTTTTCCCGCACCAGGCGCTCGACCAAGCCGTCGAGCAGGCGCTCGCCCAGGCCCAGGCTGTCGGGCGCGTGATAGCGCTTGGTGCCGAGCGATAGCGCCGCCTCGAACAGCTTGCGCTTGAGCCCGCTGGTGCGGTTGACGCCGCCGAGGATGCGCGCCCGCATGGTCTCGTAGAGCCGCGGCACGCAGGTCATGAAGGTCGGCCGCGCCTCGAGCAGGTTGGTGGTCAGGGTGTCGACGCGCTCGGCGTAGTAGATCTGGGCGCCCAGGGAGATCGGGAAGAACAGCCCGGCGGTGTGCTCATAGGAATGGCTGAGCGGCAGGAACGACAGGAAGATCTCGTCGTCGAGGCCGAGTTCCTTGAGCAGGCCGTAGGCGCCCCACAGGTTGGCGGCGATGGCGGCGTGGCTCAGCATCACCCCCTTGGGCCGGCCGCCGGTGCCCGAGGTATAGATCAGGCAGGCCAGATCGCCCTTGGCGATACCGCCGACCACCTGATCGACGTCGTCGTCCTGGGCCGCGCCGCTGGCCACCACGTCGTCCCAGGCGGTGATGGTCATGCCCAGGTTGTCTGCAACAGGATCCATGGCGATCACCAGGTCGAGACCCGCTGTGTCATGGGCCGCCGGCAACGCCCGCTCGGCCATGGCCGAGCCCGATATGATCAGGGCGCTGGCGCCGCTGTCGCAGAAGATATGCTTGTGGTTGTCGACGGTGTTGGTGGTGTAGCCCGGCACGGTGACGGCGCCGGCGGACAGGATGGCGAGATCGGCGACGGCCCAGTTGGGCCGGTTCTCCGAGACCAGGGCGATCCGGTCGCCGGGTTTGACACCGGCGGCGCGCAGGCCGCGCGACAGGGCGCTGACCTCTTCGGCCACCTGGCGCCATGACTGGGGCCGGTATTGGTCGGCGTGCTTGGACCACAGGAACGGGGCGTCACCACCGGTCGTCGCCTGATTGAAGAACATGGCGGCCAGGTTTGGCCAACGTTTCGGAGCCATCAATGGTGTCCTTTCAGTTATCCGATGGGCGCAGCTCACCGATCACCGCATCGCCGGGCAGGGCGCAGGCGGTATCCGGATCGCCGGTGTGGCCGTAACTCGACCAGGTGGCGAAACCGAGGCGGGCGATGATCTCGGGGGGCAGGCGATCCATGACCTCGGGCCGCAGACCGCGCACGTAGTTTTCCAGGGGGCGGAATTGAGGAGCACAGTAATCGGTGGTGACGCCGTAGCGCTTGGCGTTGCCGACATTGGCGCCGGCGCCATGCCACACCCGGCCGTCGAGCACCACCGCCGTGCCGGCCGGCCCCTCCGCCGCGATCGATGGCACCACATGAGGCACCGAGGCGTCGGGCGCGGCCCCGGTCAGGTGGCTGCGCGGCACGACGCGCGTGGCGCCGAGTTCGGCGGTGAAATCGCTGACCATCCACATGATGTTGCAGCACACGGCCGGGCTGATGGTTGCCGGCCGGTGATTGGGATCGCGCGCCGTGCCCTGGTCGCGGATGATGGCGGAAGGCGGTGTGGAGGTCGCGCCAGGCACCACCGGCGGCGGCATCCACCACTGATCGGTATGTAGCGGCATGATGTTGCCGCCGGGCCGGATCACATGGGCGTCGAAGGTTGAGAGCAGGAAATCGGGGCCTAGCAGGCGCTCGATCAGCGGGTCGACCAGGGGATGGTCCATGAGGTTGAGGAAGGCCTCTCCCTTGTTGAGCAGCATATTGACCCATTGGGTGGCGGCGTTGGTATTGGCCGGGTTCTTGTAATCGTCGGTCAGGGCGTGCTCCGCCGCGGCCTGCTCGAATAACCGTTGGCGCACCGCGTCGAGGGCCTCGCCGGTCAGCGCTTCGGCGATGACGCAGTAGCCGAACGCGTCCAGATCGGCCGCCAGGTGCACCCCATCGCGGGTTGCTTGCGGCAGTGTTACGTTGTCCCAGCGATCAGTCATTGATATCCCCCATGGCAACGGCAAGGTTCCGTTGTGCCTCGCCTCGGGATATTAAACAGAGTTGTGGCATGACCAAAGCCCCTTGAACCAGAGCATGGCAATATCTCGACTATGAACACCTCAACCAACCAAGCCGATATCGGTGCCCTGCCCGAATGGGATCTCGCCGATCTTTACCCGGCGACCGATTCCGACGCCCTTGAGGCCGACCTCACCGCCGCCGACGCCAAGGCCGAAGCCTTCGAGGCGCGCTACGGCGGCAAGCTCGACGGTCTGAGCGGTGAGGCGCTGGGCGCGGCTATCGCCGAATACGAAATCATCGACGGCCTGCTCGGGCGCATCATGAGCTATGCGGGATTGGTCCACGCCGGGGCCATGGACGACCCGGAAATCGGGCGCTTCTACCAGACCATGCAGGAGCGGGTGACCGACATATCGGCGCGGGTGCTGTTTTTCACGCTCGAGCTCAACAACCTCGATGACGAGGCCCTGGCGACAATGATGTCGGCGCCGGCGGCCGCCAAATATGCGCCGTGGGTGAGGGACCAGCGGTCGTTCCGGCCCTACCAGCTGAGCCACGAGCTGGAACGCCTGCTGCACGAGAAATCCGTCGCCGGGCGTTCCGCTTGGACGCGGCTGTTCGAGCAGACCATGGACGCCCTGCGTTTTCCCCTGGACGGCCGCGACCTGACCAGCGCCGAAGTGCTCCACCTGCTGTCCGATCACGACGGCGCCTTGCGCAAACGCGCCGCCGAGTCTTTGGCCAAGGTGCTGGGAGCCAACACGTGGACCTTCGCGCTGATCTTCAACACCCTGATCAAGGACAAAGAGATCGAGGACCAGTGGCGCGGCCTGGCCCGGCCGATCTCATCGCGCAACTTGTCGAACCAGGTCGAGGACGAGGTCGTCGAGGCCCTGATCGGCGCGGTCAAGCAGGCTTATCCCCGGTTGTCGCACCGCTACTACGCCATCAAGGCAAAATGGTTCGGGGTCGAGGCTATCGATTATTGGGACCGCAATGCGCCGCTGCCCGACGAGGACGACCGCATCATCCCGTGGACCGAGGCCCGCGATACGGTGATTGGCGCCTATGGCGCTTTCTCGCCGGAGATGGCCGACCTGGGCCAGCGCTTCTTCGACAACGCCTGGATCGACGCTCCGGTGCGGGCCGGCAAGGCGCCCGGCGCCTTCTCCCATCCCACGGTTCCGGCGGCGCACCCGTATATTCTGCTCAACTACCAGGGCGCGGTGCGCGACGTCATGACCCTGGCTCACGAGCTCGGCCATGGGGTTCACCAGTTGCTCGCCGCCGATCAGGGCACTTTGCTGGCCGACACACCGCTGACCCTGGCGGAGACTGCGTCGGTGTTCGGCGAGCAACTGACCTTCCGCGCCATGCTCAATACCGAGGACGACCCGCGCCGCCGCCAAATTATGCTGGCCGGCAAGGTCGAAGACATGCTCAACACCGTGGTCCGCCAGATCGCCTTCTGTGACTTCGAACGCCGCTTCCATGACGAGCGCCGCGAAGGCGAGCTGACACCCGAGCGCATCGGCGACATTTGGCTCGACGTTCAAGGCGAGAGCCTGGGTCCGGCGATCCGCTTCGACGACGGCTACAAGGCGTTTTGGACCTATATCCCACACTTCATTCACACGCCGTTCTAT
>JAYGEF010000184.1:0-6235 GCA_046582535.1 Alphaproteobacteria bacterium | reverse complement strand
GCGCCAGCGCGGTCTCGCGGCCCATGGCCTCGACGATGTCGTCCGATACCGCCGCGTAGGCGTCGCCGGCGCCGTTGCTGTCCATTGTCTTCATAATCGCCCGCCTCCCACATCCGTCGTCACCCATGGACCTGCCATGGTACGCCGTCGCGCGCGGCCATGATACGGCGGTGTCACGCCTCGACCGATGTTCCCGCCGGCGCCGCGCCGGCTGTACCGCGATCAGGCGAGAAATATGATACCGATCAGAATTAGCCCGGCAATGAAGACGGTTTCGGCGACCATAAGGGTGATGGCCTGGCCGCCGACGTCGAGCATGAGCCGAAGCGAGGTCTTCATGCCGACCGCCGCGATGGCGACCAGCAGCGTCCAGCGCGAGAGCTCGCCCAATCCCTCGGCGACCGCCCGTGGAATGATGCCGAGGGAATTGACGCCGGCGAGGATCAGAAAAGCCAGGATGAACCCCGGGATTAGTGGGGGGCGCTTCGTCCCGCCGGCCGCGGCCTCGCCAGTGGCGCGGATGACCAGCGAGAAGACCAGGACAACCGGCGCCAGCATGGACACCCGGATCAACTTGACCAGGGTCGCGGTCTCACCGGTCTGGTCCGACACCGAGAAGCCCGCGCCAACCACCTGGGCCACGTCGTGGATGGTACCACCGAGAAACACGCCGGCGGCAAGATGGTCGAGGTCCAGCGCCTCGGTGATGATCGGATAGGCGATCATGGCAAGGGTGCTGAGCACGGTAACGCCGAGCACGGTGAAGATCAGGTTGCGCTCGGAATGTTCGTTCTTCGGCAGCACCGCGGCGATGGCCATGGCGGCGGAAGCGCCGCAGATCGCCACCGCGCCGCCGGTCAGCAGGGCCAATCGCCAGCCTCGGCCCAACAGCCGCGCCCCCGCCAGGCCGAAGAGAATTGTGCATATCACCCCAAGCACGACCAACGCGATCAGCTCCGGTCCGAGACCGATCAGCAATTCCACGCTGATACGGGCGCCGAGCAGTGCCACGCCGATTTGCAGCACGGTCTTGGAGGCGAACCCGATGCCCTGAACGCAGCGGCCCTCCTCGGCGAGAAAACTGAAGGCGATGCCCAGTAGAAGCGCCATCAACATCGCCGGCGCGCCGTAGTGCTCGGAAAGAAACCGCGCCGCCAACGCCACGACCAGCGAAATCAGGACGCCCGGACTGTAATCGCCGAGGAGTTCGGGCAGACGCCGGAACGGCGCGCCGCCAAGGGTGTAAGGGTATGACATATGAAGGTTCTCCAGGCCCGGCGCCCGTGCCGGCGCCGTAAGGCGAGTTTAACGGAAGCCGCAACGTTGTCGTCCGGTATGTCGCAACATGGTGCATCGACTGGATAATGCTCTAGGCTGGCGCCACTTGTGAAAGAGGAGCCATGCCATGCCACCATTGACCACGCCGCTGTGCCGTCTGCTCGGCATCGCCCAGCCGATCATTCAGGCGCCGATCTCGTCGTCGCCGGAACTGGTGGCGGCGGTGTCGAACGCCGGCGGAATGGGCGTTATCCAGTCCACCTGGCTTGAGACCGATGAGCTGATCGAGACCATCGCGGAGGTCCAGCGCCGGACCGACCGGCCGTTTGCCGCCAACTTTGTACTGTCCCTGACCGCCGACAACGGACACGCCCTGGTTGACGCCGCCCTGGCGGCCGGGGCTCCCGTGATCTCGACCTTTTGGGCCGACCCGGCGGCGGTCATCGAGCGCATCCACGGCGCAGGCGCCCTGGCGCTTCACACGGTAGGATCAGCCGAAGAAGCCCGCCGGGTGGTCGACCTCGGCGTCGACGCGGTGGTCGCCCAGGGTGTCGAGGCCGGCGGTCATGTGTGGGGCCAGGTCGGGACCCTGGTGCTGACCCCGGCAGTGGTTGACGCAGTGCCGGACGCCCACGTGATCGCCGCCGGCGGCATCGCCGATGGCCGGGGGCTGGCCGCCGTGCTGGCCCTTGGTGCCGGAGCGGCCTGGATCGGCACCCGGTTTCTTCTCGCCGAGGAACACGAATGCCACCCGGCCTATCGTGACAGCGTCATAGTGGCGCGGGAGACCGATACGGTGCTGTCGTCGGTGTTCGACGTCGGTTGGCCCGACGCAACCCATCGCTGCCTGCTCAACGATACTCTGGAGGCTTGGCTTGCCGCCGGCAGCCCCGAACCCGGGCAGCGTCCCAACGAGGGCAAAATCGTCGCCCATTTTGAGTCCGGGGAAGCAATTTCGCGTTACAGTATGTTCGAGCCGACGGTGGGCATGACCGGTCGTGTCACGTCGATCGCCATGTATGCGGGCCAGGGCGTCGGCCTGACCAGCCAGGTAAAGCCCATAGCCGAAATCATGTCCGAAATGGTCGCCGACGCCACGGCGATTTTGTCGAATTTCGCGGCTGAATAGACTAAAGCCAATCAAGCAGTGAATGGGGGAGGCACCACATGGCCAAGACCGAGACCTATGACTACGTGATAATCGGCGCCGGCTCCGCCGGCTGCGTGTTGTCTGAAAAACTCACGGCGGATGGCGTATCCCGGGTTTTGACCCTCGAAGCCGGCCCCATGGACCATAGTCTGTGGATTCACGCGCCCGCCGGGTTCCACAAGATATTCAATGGTCCAAAATACAATTGGAACTATGAAACCGTCGAGGAGCCGGGACTACTCGATCGCAAAATCTTTCATCCCCGGCGCAAGGTGCTCGGCGGTTCATCGTCGATCAACGCCATGGTCTACATGCGGGGACACCCGTCGGATTACGACAACTGGGCGAAAGATTTCGATCTTCCCGAATGGTCCTACGATCGTTGCCTGCCCTACTTCAAGGCAGCCGAGACCAGTGACCGGGGGGCCGACGACTGGCGCGGTGGCGGCGGACCACTGCAGGTCACCAAGGGCACAATCGAGAACCCGTTGTACGATGCCTTTCTCGAAGCCGGCGTCCAATCCGGTCAAGGTTCATCGGACGATTTGAACGGTTTCAAGCCGGAAGGCCTGGCGCGAATGGACCGCACCGTAACGCCCAACGGGCGCCGCTGCAGCGCCGCCGTTGCCTATCTGAAACCGTCACTGGGCCGCGGCAACTTCACGTTCAGGTGCGATGCCATGGTCAACCGCCTGCAGGTCCGGGGAAATCGCGCGACCGGTCTGGAATATGAGCACAAGGGTCAGGTTCATCAGGCGATGTCGAAAAAGAGATCATCCTGTCCGGTGGCTCGATCAATTCCCCGCAACTGCTCATGCTGTCGGGAATCGGTCCCGCGGATCATCTTCGCGAACACGGCATCGATGTCTCGATCGACCTGCCCGGGGTCGGTCAGAACCTCCACGATCACCCGCTGATCAGCCTGAAATATGAATGCACCAAACCGGTCACACCGCACAATCTGACCAACCCGCTGGTAACGTTATGGACCGGCGCCCAATGGCTGTTAACCGGCAAGGGCCTTGCTGCCAGCAATATGTACGAAACCGGCGGGCTGGTGCGAAGCGATCCCGATATTGATTATCCCAACATCGAATATCAGTTGTGCTCGGTCGGCGTGACCTTCACCGACAAGGGTATGGAATTGGACCAGGGTTTCATTTTGCACCAGGACCTGTTGCGCCCGACCAGCCGTGGCGCGTTGACGCTGGCCTCCGCCAACCCCACGGACAAAGTCCGTCTCCAGTTCAATTACCTATCGACGGAAGAGGACCTGCGCAACGCCATAAACGGACTCAAGCTAGCCCGTCAGATTATCGCGCAAAAATCCTTTGACGATCTGCGGGGCCGGGAAATTTTTCCCGGATCCGATAGTCAAACCGACAAGGATCTTGAAGGCTTTCTCAGGTCAACCGTCGAAACGGATTACCATCCGGTCAGCACCTGCCGCATGGGCCATGATGGGATGGCGGTTGTCGATGGCGAGATGCGGGTTCACGGCATCAAGGGACTGCGCGTGGTCGATGCCTCGGTGATGCCACGGCTGACCAGCGGCAACACCAACGCGCCAACGCAAATGATCGCGGCCCGCGCGGCCGATTTCATTTTGGCTAAACCGCAGCGAACGCCGTTACAGGCGACGTTCCATTTTCAGGCATAACGCGCCTGCGATTTCACGTTCGTTTATGGCGCATGAACGCCCGCTCTTCGGTTGCCTGCCATGGCTCGACATGGCTTCGCTGGTATCGGCCGGCGGCGTCGCCATCCACCACATGATCCCAGGCCGGGCCTTTGCCCTTGGTATGCGCCGCGAAAATGAACGCGCGGCGCCGCCGGCTATCGGAGACTTCCGCTTTCAGCGTCTCGGGATGCCACTGCCCCATTACTTCGCCATGGAAATCGTCGAGGGTTTTTTCGTAGTCCGGGTTTTCCGCCAGATTGTCGCGCTCGTCGGGGCCTTGATCAAGATCGAACAACAACGGCGGATCATCCGCGCAGTACACGTACTTGTACGCCCCTCGCCTGATCATCAGACAGGGTGATTCCGTTGCCTCGGCGCAAAATTCAGCCGCCACGGTGCGCGGCGTTGATTCCGTTCCCCCTGCCATCAGCGTTGCCAGACTGACGCCGTCAATGGGATGGACGACATCGTTCTTCGGATCGCCGCCGGCCAGTTCCACCATGGTCGGCATCAGTTCGAGCAGGGAAACCACGTCGCCGACACGACGGGGCGACAAATGCGACGGCGCATGGAATATCAACGGAACGCGACTGGCCCATTCATAGAAATTGAGGATTCCCCACAAGCCGCGCTCGCCCAACATGCCGCCATGGTCGGCGGTAATGATGATGACGGTGTTGTCGAATAGCCCGGTCTCTTCGAGGGCCTGGCGCAAGGCGCCGATCTTGTCGTCAATATTGCTCACCATGCCGCAATAGGCGTGCCGCGAATTGCGGATGTGATCGTCAGTTACGTTCTCTTCGCCGACCTTGGACAGGTCGTACAGACGGCGGCTGTGGGCGTCCTGGTTTTTGTAGGGAATGAACGGCACCGTCGGCGCGGGGATCGCATGGTGGTCGAAACGGTCCCAGAAGGCCTGGGTGGTGGCGTAGGGCTCGTGGGGCTCGATAAACGACGCGGTCAGGAAGAACGGCTTTTGATCCGGATCGCGGGCGTAGTCGTGGATTTTCCGCACCGCCTGAAAGGCCACCTCGTCGTCGAAATCCATGCCCAATGACCGGATACAAACGCCGGCCTCAATCACCGGCTTCATGTTGGGCCATTCGTCCAACGCGGCATCCTTCCAGGCCGGTTCGGTATCCGGCCCGAACGGCATCCAGCCGAAATCAGCCGGCACGACGTCGCTTGTGACCCGCTCCTCGAAACCGTGGAGTTGATCGGCGCCGACGAAGTGCATCTTGCCGGAAAGGCAGGTCGCGTACCCCCTGGCGCGCAAATAATGGGCGATGGTGGGTATGCTTGATGGCAGCTCCGCGCCATTGTCGAATACGCTGATCTTGCTCGGCAACTTACCCGTCATCATCGAGGCCCGTGACGGCGCGCAAAGCGGCGCATTCGAATAGGCTTTCTCGAAGACCACGCCATCCTTGGCCAGGGCTTCGATATTGGGTATGCGCACCAGGTTTCCGCCATATAGCGGCATGGGCTTGGCTCCCATGAAATCAGCCATAATGAGAAGGAAGTTAGGCTGTTGTTGTTTTTCGGCCATCAGCGGTCTCCGGTTTTCACCTACATTAAAACAGACGAAAAAAGCTCAGGTATACGCGGGCTCCCGCCAAAATCATGCGGACGCTGACCGATCAAGGAGGCCGATAGTTCAATCCATGCCTGACTATGCCGGCTGACCGAGATAGGGCTCCGACGACGGCTCCCTCACGTTCCGAACGGTGGACTCAGGGAACACCATGTCGGGTTGCTCATCGTAGCTGAACAGGGCGATCATCCGGGGCCGGCTGGTGGGCCCGACCGGCGACACCCGGTGGCAGGAGCGCCGTCCTTTGAACAGGGCGAAGGTACCGGCCGCCATGGCCGGGCGCACGGCGGTATCCGGCTCGCCGGCGAACAGCCGCGTCATTGCCGGGTAGTTCTCATCTTCTTCCGATCGAATATAGGGCGCGTACTCGAAATGGCCGCCTCCATCGGGCTGTTGCAGCAGCAGCGAGACGACGCTGTCGTTGGTGTCGAAGTGCCAGCCCAGGGTGCCGCCCTCGGCCATGGTCGCGACCATCAGGGAGAGCGACGGGCAGGCGCTGCGGTAAAGCTTTTCGACGCCAAGCGCCCGGCGG
>JAYGEF010000139.1:0-2074 GCA_046582535.1 Alphaproteobacteria bacterium | reverse complement strand
CGAGGGCCTGTTGGCGACCTTACGAGATCACACGGCCAAGATGCAGACGACGGCGGCGCTGTATTAAACTCCCTACCCTACGGCGATCAGTTCACGCGGGGTCTTTGATAGGATCTTCGTACCATCTTTGCCATAGATCAGGGTGTCGATGATGGCCGTGTTGAACAGGCTTTCTAAGTTGGTCACCATGTTCTCCTCGAACACCCGGTCGAGGTATTTGTCGTCGCCCAGGTGGAAGTAAAAATCACCAACCCAATCGGGCGGGAAGCTGAGGCCGAGTTCGTAGCCCAGGGCCCAGCCCTCGGTCTCGGTCCAGATGCCGACTTCCTCGTAATAGCGCCGCAGCCGGGTGTTGACCTCGCGCACGGTCATGCCGGCCTTGATCTCGCTGGCGATGACGTCGAACACCCCGGCCGCCAGCTTGTATTGTTCGACCATTTGCGCCGGCGGATTATCGCCCACGTAATAGCCGCGCAGTGAATTGGCGTGGTAGCGGTTGTAGACCCCGCACAGGTCGGGGGTCAGCAGCTCGCCGGCCTCGATCACCTTGCGCCCTGCCAGGGCGTGGCCGTTTGAGTAAGGCTTGCCGTCGATCACCGGCGACGTATTAAAGATGGGTATCAGGGCCGGGAACTCGCCGCCCGCCGCCATCATCGCCGCCATGACCTGGCCGAACAGGTCGAGCTCGGTAATACCCGGCCGCAAATTCTCCCGGATGACCTGGTGGCCGATATCGCAAATCTCCATGGCCTTTTCCACGTAGACCAGTTCCTGGGGCGACTTGACCCGCCGGGCACGACGCACCATGGCACTGGCATCGACCACCTGGCCGCCATGGGACAGGAAGCCGCCCTCGAACATGGTGCTGATGGCCCGGTTCGGCACGTAGCTCCAGAACTCCATACCCACGGTGCCGCCGAGCCAGCCCTCGCGGGCCAGTTCATCCATGACGAAACGCAGATTGGGTTCGGCCTCGCGGTCGGGCAGCCAGCGATTGTCCTCGCTGATCGAGGTCCGCGCCACCACCGGCTGCTCGGTCGGGTTATCGAAATAGATGAAGCGTTCGTCATGGGCCCAGATCGCCGTGCCGTAACATTGGGGATAGCGCATGGGCGCGTTGCCCTTGTACCAGCTGGCGGCGAAGCCATGGAGCCAGCACACCGCCTCGGGGGTGGTAACCCAGAGCAAGTCAATGCCTTCCTCAAGCATGGCGGCGCGAACCTTGGCAATGCGGCCGAGGTATTCCTCGCGGCTGAACGGCAGGTTTTGCTCACCGAAGGCAGCGGCGTCAAATGGTCCCGTGGTCAATCCGATATTGGTCATGGAGAAGCTCCTTTCTTCGTGAAAATGCCCGCCTCACACAACGGTGAGGGTTCGCGGAAACGCCGACATGATTTCCAAGCCGCTTTCCGTCATGAGGATGCTGTCAATGTAGGCCACGCCGGCGCTGCCACCCCAGTCCTTGCCGCCCAGGTCGAACACGTTCTCATAGTTGCTCACCATGCCCGGCTGGTAGACCAGGGTTGGATAGCTGGGGGCTCCCCACCATTTGTGCCCGACCCAGTCCGGCGGAATGGCGATCCCGAGGTTGTAGACGCCGGCGAACCATAGCTTATCGTTGAGACCAACCCCTTCGAGATACCCTGTAACGATTTCCTTGAGGCGGTCGCCGTCGTCGCCGGGCCGCATTTCGCGCCGGGCCTCTTCAATACTGCCGGCCGCGGTTTCCAGTGCCTCATGCCAGCGCTGATCGACATCGCCAACGGCAAAGGTCCGCTCGATATCCACATGATAGCGGTAATAGGAGGCGCAATAGTCGATGACCACCAGGTCGCCGGCTTCGACCCGGTAGTCCGACGGCACACAGTGATGGAGATCGCCACGCCGTTGGCCGGCGCGCACCAGGGTCCGCAGCGCCGCCGGCTCGCCGCCCTCGCATGCCATGGCATTGTGAGCGACTCCCTCGATTTCCTTCTCGCTCATACCCGACTGCAAAGTCTCTTTAATCGCTGACATGCCGGCGTCGCCGATGCGCGCGGACTTGCGCATAACCTCGATCTCCCGGGGCGACTTC
>JAYGEF010000137.1:0-9448 GCA_046582535.1 Alphaproteobacteria bacterium | reverse complement strand
CACATCCCGGTGGCCCGGGTCGCCGACATGCTGCTCAATCCCGGCGGCACGGTCGATTACAACGGCAAACAGCTTACCTATCCCGACGTCCGCATGGTCTATTGGGTCGGCGGCAATCCGTTCCACCATCATCAGGATATCAACCGCCTGGTCGAAGCCTGGCAGCGCCCGGAAACCATCGTGGTCCACGAGCCGTGGTGGACCGCGACGGCCCGTCATGCCGACATTGTTTTGCCGGCGACCACCGCGTTGGAACGCAACGACATCGGCCGGGCCGATCTGGATTGCCATATATTCGCCATGCACAAGGCGGTTGAGCCGCGCGGCGAGGCGCGGCCCGACTTCGAGATTTTCTCGGGCCTCGCCGGGCGCCTGGGCTTCGCCGAGCAGTTCACCGAGGGCCGCGACGAAGCCGCCTGGCTGCGCCATCTCTACGACGTATTCCGCCAGCAGGTGTCCGAGCGCCGCATCGAATTGCCCGAATTCGACGACTTCTGGCGCGACGGCCATATCGAATTGCCCCTCGACGACAGCGAGCGGGTCGGCCTCGGCGCCTTTCGCGGCGACCCGGCGGTGCACCCCCTGAAGACCCCGTCGGGGCGGGTCGAGATTTTCTCCGAGACCATCGACGGCTTCGATTATGACGACTGCCCGGGCCACCCCACCTGGCTCGAGCCGGCCGAATGGCTTGGCGGCGCCGGCCAGGCGAGCCATCCGCTGCACTTGATTTCGAACCAGCCGGTGGGGCGACTCCACAGTCAGCTCGACTGCGGCGTGACCAGCATGCAAAGCAAGGTGGCCGGGCGCGAGCCAGTGTTCATTAACAGCGACGACGCGGCGGCGCGAGGCATTGTCGATGATGATGTGGTGCGGCTCTACAACGACCGCGGCGCCTGTCTCGCCGGCGCCTGTCTAAGCGATGGCCTGCGGCCCGGCGTGGTGGTGCTGCCGACCGGCGCCTGGTACGACCCGGCCAAACCGGCCGGCCTCGACCGCCACGGCAATCCCAATGTGCTGACCCTGGACAAGGGGACCTCGCGCCTGGGCCAGGGCCCGAGCGCCCATACAACGCTGGTCGAAGTTGAAAAGTTCGACGGCGAGGCCCCGGCGGTCGAAGCCTTCGAACCACCGGTCGCGGTCGCTCGCTAAGCGTCAAAGAGCGCCGGGGAAGCGGTGACTTAGCTTACAAGTGTGCTCTGGGTCTGAACGCGACCGATCTGGTCGATGACCCGCAGCCGCTTGCTCTTGAGCTCGCAGAGTTTCGGGTTGTCGGGCTCCGCAAAGCTTTGTTCTTTGAGGATATCTCCTTCCAACAACTGACGCTTGCGCTGTAACGCCGCCAAACGCGCTTCGTCGTACTCCATAGCCTGCCTCATATTTCGCATTGCCCCCCGGAAACAAACAAAGGCCAGCGAACCCTCGCTGACCCCGACATCCAGTTGCGCTCAAAAGCGTCACCGGCCGTAACTGACGATCGCGCCGATTTGGCGGCGCAATGGGACACCCGTGCCCGGGCGTCTCGCCTTTTATCCGTATTGCCTACCGATACATACATCGGGCAAGCACCACTTACCAATTTAGCCACATTCGTGGCGATTCAATCGAGCCATACACGATTCGCTCGGCCATGGTAAGAGGAAATCTATGCAAGTAACCGAATATTAACCATTAATACTGCTCGCGGGTGGTATTTTCCCAATGACGACTTACCGAGAGAAGATATGGCGCTACGAGGGATGCCCTGCCCGCCCCCCTTATGATTGTCCGGCCTCGCCCATGAGTTCACCGCCCCGAGACATGCTGGAATCCCGATACGGCCTAGGCGTCGCCATGGTGCTGACCGCCGGGCTTTGCCTCAGTATCGGCGGTGTGCTGCTGCGATCCATGGAGTCGGCGACCGGCTGGCAGGTGATGTTCTACCGCTCGATCACCTTCGCCTTGACGGTCTTGGTGGTCGTTGCCTGGCGCTATCGCGGCCGCACGCCCGAGGCGTTTCGCGCCATCGGCCGGGCTGGTATCGCGGTCGGCGTAATTTCCGGTGCCGGCTCCATCGCCTATATTTTCGCCCTGCTCACGACAACGGTCGCCAACACCATGTTCATCGTCAGCGTGACGCCCCTGTGTACGGCGCTGCTGGCCTGGGCGGTACTGGGAGAACGACCACGCACGGCGACCTGGCTGGCCATCGCCATCGCCATCGCCGGCATCGCCGTGATGTTTTCCCAGGGTGTTACCGACTCGCGGCTGCTCGGCAGTTTGCTCGCTTTCGCCGCCGCTGTTGGAATGGCCGCCATGATCGTCATCATTCGCCGCGCGAAGGATATCGACATGGTGCCGGCCCAGTGTCTCGGCGGCCTGATCGCCGCCATGGTGGCGGCGTTGATGGTCGACACGTTCGTGGTGCCGGCCGGCAACCTGGGTCGCATGGTGGTGCTTGGCGTGGTGCAGATCGGCGCCGGATTTATGCTCGTTACCATAGGCGCCCGTTATGTGCCGGCAGCCCAGGTGTCCCTGCTGATGCTCAGCGAAATGGTGCTGGCGCCGATCTGGGTGTGGCTGGCGGTCGATGAAGTGCCGGCCATGGTAACCTTGGTCGGGGGTATCCTGGTGATGGCCGCGGTGATCAGCCAGGCGGTCGCCGGACTCCGAGAAGAGCGCGCCCGCAAAACAGCCGAGGCGACGCTTTAGTTATCGCCGCCGGCGCCGGCCAGGGATTCTTCGGAACTGGGGATAACCGTGGTCAGGGCGTGGGTCGCCAGACCGCGCCATTGGTCGTCGTCAACGGCGATGCCGTGCTCGATGACCGCGCGATCAAGAGCCACCACGGCAGCAGGCTCATGGACACGCGCGCCGGCGGCTGTGGCCTGGGCGACGATCACGTCGCCGAATTCCCGGTCCGGCTGCCAACAGACCAACGCCACCCCCGGCGTCGGCGCCTCGCTTGGCATAAAGGCGTCGGCGCCGAGATCGGTCGCCGCCGGATCAGCGCCGGCCATCAGGCGATCATGGTTGGCGGTGGCGACAGCGAAATCGATCCAGCGCACGCCGTCATCGCCGGGCAAGGCGACGATCGTGCGCGCCATACTGTAGAGCGCCGCCAGATCAGACGCCTCTTCGTCATCGGACGTGCCGGCCAACGACAGCAAACAGGCGAACCCACGGCCGGCCGCGTGGCTGGCCAGACTGCCGACCCAGGCAAGATCGCTGACATTGGTAAGGACCGCGGCGCCGACGCCCCTTGCGCGGGCCTGTACGGTGACCAGATCGAGAGCGCCGGGGCCGACCAGCAGACTCGACTGTCCGGCGCCGTCGATGGTCACCACCGGTTCGCCCGTGCCGGTCAGTCGGGGCGCGGTCGCATCGCAGGCCAGTTGGGCCCGGCGCCGGGCGAGAAAGCCATGGCCCAGGGCCTCGGGTTCTCCGTGATGGGCGTCGGCCCATTGCACCATGCGCACGGCGGCGGGAACCGCGCCGTAAGCCAGGCCAGCGGCGCGCAGCACGCCGGTATACCAGAAGCTGGTTTCGAGAAGCGACAGGCGCATGGGGTCCCGCCCTACCCGGCCGGCGCGAAGCCGTCGGTCATGAAGCGGAGCCAGTTGCCGCCCATGATCCTGGCCACGTCGTCGTCGCCAAAGCCCTTGGCGAGCAGGCCGGCGGTGAGGTTCGCCATATCCGCCGGGCCCTGGAACCAGGTCGGTTGCGCCGGCCAGTCCTTGGCCGCCGCCGTGCCCTCGCCGTAATCCGTATCGAAGGTCCAGCGGCCGCTGCGCATCCACTCAAGAGTCTCGTAACCCCAGCCCCGGCAGCTGTCCGAGCCGATGCCGATATGATCGATACCCATGAGATCGGCGGCGTCGGCGACCATGGCGCAGAACGCTTCGAGACTGCAATCGCCGCCGCCGGCGAGATGCAGCGGATAGAGGCTGAAGCCGAGCATGCCGCCGCTCTGGCTCAGGGCCTTGAGCACGTCGTCGGATTTGTTGCGCAAGGCGCCATGGAAGGATGATGGATTGGCATGGGTAATGGCGGTCGGACGCTGGGAAAGCTCGATGGATTCAAGGGTCGTGCGCTCGGCGCTGTGAGAATTGTCGATCACCAGTCCGACCCGGTTCATCTCGGCGATCACCTGGCTGCCGAAGCGGCTGATGCCGGGATCTTCGGCCTCGTAGCAGCCGGCGCCGATCAGACTCTGGTTGTTATAGGTGAGCTGCATGATGCGGACGCCGAGCTCGTGGAAGACCTGAACCATGGCCAGCTCGTCCTCGATGGGCGAGCAGTTCTGAAACCCCATGATGATGCCGATCTTGCCCTGGCGCTTGGCCTCGAGGATATCGCCGCCGTGGCGCACCGGCATGATCAGATCCCCATGGCGCTCGAACCGCCGGTGCCACTTGCCGATGTTCGTCAGGGTCGCCCGGGTGTCCTCCCAATAGACGATGGTCACGTGCACGGAGGTCAGGCCGCCGGCCCGCAGTTCCTCGAACAGGGCGCGGTCCCAATTCGAATATTGCAGCCCGTCGACCACGATGAGGCTGTCGTGAAGCGTGTCGGTCATGATGGATCAGGCCTCAGCGGGTAAATCCAATCGCCCTCGACCCCGGCGGCGATGTCGTCGGCGGTGGGCGCGCCCTGGAGAAACGTGCCGCGAACCCACAGTCTGGACTGAGGGTCGAGCTTCTCCATGCCGTAGAGCACCAGCAGGAAGCGGATCAGGTGGCAGGGCTCGAAGTCCTTATGGGTGACATTGGCGCGCACATCGCCATACAGACAGTCGGCGGTGGATTGGACCCGCTCGATGGTCAGGCGATGGCCGGAATGGGCAAACAGGAAGGCAGCCACGGTCTGGTCACCGGGAGCCGCCAGCAGGTCGCCGTCGAGGGCCTGCAGCTCACCGACGATATCGACGAAGGTTTCAAACTCCTCTCCGGGATCGACACTGCGCAAGCCGTGGCGCGGCTCGAGATTGTCCTGCGACAGATACCAGAAGTGGGCCCGCGCCTCGGGCACGGCCATATCGATGGTCAGAGCCCAGGCATAAGTCGACCGCAGCATGTCACCAAGGTCGCCGACGGTCATATGAGGGATCACATCCGATGGCGCATCGACTGGCGCCAGCATGCGCGGCGCCAGGTCATCGGCAATCGCCGGGTAGACTTCGATGAGCAGGGAATGAAGGATTTCGAGCGCCTCGCGGTCAAGGTTTGCCGCCGCCCAATCGGCCAGGGCGGCCCACGGCAGGTCCGCCGGGGCGCTTTGGACGGTGCCGCGGTCGCGAACCTCGGCGGCCTGCACGGCCAAGCGTTCGAGATCCCGCACCAGACGCTCGCTACCGGTGAAGACCCCTTCGCGGATCTGAATGCCATCGCGAAAATAGGCCTGGGCGCGGACGATGAGTTCAACCAGACGAACCGCCTCCGGCGCACCGGGCGCCACGGCCATGGACTTGACCCGGGCGACGGCCTCCTCATGTACCAATACCCAGGTATGAATGCGCCGGGGATGGCGAATGACGAAGGGAATAAGGCCGAGTCCGGACGCATTGCCGACGCCGATGAAGCGCTTGAGGCCGGGCGCCAGGGCGACCGCATTGGGGTTCCGGGCCCGGGCCATATGCTCGACCAGGTCGACACTGAAATGACGCCACATAAAGAGCGTCAACAAATCGCCATGGTAGGGCTGAGCGATGAACTCGCCCTCGGCAAAGGCTGGAAAGATTGCCGAGCCGTGGCGGCCATTTCCCCAGAAGCCATTGTTGCGCAACAAATACCCGGCATTCATGACGCTATCCACATCGGGCTGGCGACCGTCGGCAAGCGCCTCGACCATGGTGTCGAAAACCCGGCCCGAGCGATTGACCCGGGTCCAGCCGATGGTGTCGGAATCGGCCCGGCCCAGCAGAAAATCAGCGAACTCGGCACGGTGAATAGCGAGGCGTTCGTCGTCGGGCTCGGTCATGCACAGAAAGCCCTCGCCGTCGTAGCGGTTGGCGATAATGCGGTCGGTCCGCCCGGCCTCGCCCACATCGTCGGAAAACACCACGAAGAAGAGCGGCGCGCCGGCCGTGTTGAGGCGATAGACAACCGTGCCACGCCCGCGCTCGTCGAGGTCGAAGCGACAGCGCTCAATGGTCCAGCGCTCCGCCACCATGCGGCTGATGGCAAGACGCAAAAACGACAAACGGGAAGCCTTGAAGGCGCCCAGCGCTTCGGGCGTCATCAATTCGGACGGCGGCCGCAACGGCAGTCGCGCGCGGGGTGCCCTGGAGTCGGACAAGGTGGGTTGAGACAAGGTGGCCATGCATTTCGTGTAAGCGCTTTTAAAGGTTGTGTAAACCGCCCCGTTGGCGGCACAGTCGCCGGCGCGAAACATTGTCGAAAGGCGGCGCCATGCGATCGGTGGGTCAGTTTCCCCGGCGCGTCGAGGAAATCGAAAACCAGTGGATCACCCTGGCTGACGGCTGCCGCCTGGCGGCTCGTATCTGGCTGCCCGCCGACGACGATCCGGTGCCGGCAATTCTTGAATTCCTGCCCTACCGCAAACGCGATGGCACCACCCCGCGAGACGCCCTGACCCACCCCTATATAGCGGGTCACGGTTATGCCTGCCTGCGGGTCGACATGCGCGGCAATGGCGAGTCCGACGGGTTGATGGATGACGAGTACACCAAACAGGAGCACGACGACGCCATCGAGACAATCGCCTGGATCGCCGCCCAGCCGTGGTGTACCGGCAAGGTCGGGATGATCGGCATATCGTGGGGCGGGTTCAACGCGCTTCAGGTCGCCGCCCGCCGGCCGGCGGCGCTCAAAGCCATCGTCACCATCTGCTCGACCGATGATCGCTACGCCGACGACATCCATTATATGGGCGGTGCCCTGCTCAACGAAAATCTGGGCTGGGCCTCGACCATGCTGTCCTATTCGTCGCGGCCGCCGGACCCGGCCCTGGTCGGCGAACGCTGGCGCGATATGTGGTTGAACCGGCTCGACAACATGCCGCTGCTGATCGAGACCTGGCTCGGTCACCAGCGCCGCGACGATTACTGGAAGCACGGTTCGGTGTGCGAGGACTACGGCGCCATCAAGGCGGCGGTGTTCGCCGTCGGCGGCTGGGCCGATGCGTACTCCAACGCGGTGCCCCGACTGCTCGCGGGACTGACGGCGCCGGCCAAGGGCCTGGTCGGACCGTGGCTCCATAAGTACCCCCACTTCGCCACACCCCAGCCGGCCATCGGCTTTCTTCAGGAATGCCTGCGCTGGTGGGATCACTGGCTCAAGGGCCTGGACACCGGGGTCATGGACGACCCGCGCTATACCGCCTGGATGCAGGACAGCGTGCCGCCCCAGGCGGCCTACCCGGAGCGGCCGGGCCGCTGGATCGCCGAGCCGGCCTGGCCCTCGGCCAAAATTGAAACTCTGTTCCTCGCCCTCAACCATGATGGCCTGGCGCCACAAGCGGGGGCGGAGACGGCGCTCACCCTGTGTTCGCCGCAGACCACGGGGGTCGCCAGCGGGGTGTTCTGCGCCATGTGGCTGGGGCCTGACATGCCCACGGATCAACGGCCCGACGACGCCGGCTCCCTGGTCTTCGACACCCCGCCCCTTGACGACCGCATGGAGATTTTCGGCGCCGTGGTGGCCGAACTCGACGTCGCCATTGACCGGCCCCAGGGTTTCCTCGCCGTGCGCCTGTGCGACGTGGCGCCATCCGGCGCCTCGACCCGGGTGACAGTGGGCATTCTCAATCTCAGCCACCGCGACAGCCATGAGCACCCGGCGGCCGTGGAACCGGGCACGCGTTATCGGGTGCGGGTCCAGCTCAACGACATCGCCCATGCCTTCCCGGCCGGCCATCGCATTCGTCTCGCCGTCTCGACTGCCTACTGGCCGCTGATCTGGCCCTCCCCGGAGGCGGTAACCCTGACCCTTCATTGCGGCGTCAGCGGGCTCGCGTTGCCGATTCGCGAACCCCGTCATGAAACCTTGCGCCCGTTCGAAGAGGCCGAGGGCGCACCACCCCTGAATACCGAGGAAATTCGCCCGGCGAGCAAAAGCCGCACCGTCGAGTGGGACGTGGCCAGCGGTCGCCAGGTGTTGCGAACCGTCAACGATTTTGGCGAACAGCGCATCACGGAACATGGTCTGGTGGGCGGTGAAATTGCCCGCGAAACCTTCACCATCGACCCTGATGACCCGCTCAGCGCGCGCATGGAAACCCACTGGACCGAGACCTTTGGTCGTGGTGACTGGTCACTGCGAATTGAAACCCGCACAACCCTTACGGCGGACCTGGAGGCATTTTTCATCCAGTCCGAGATTGAGGCCTTCGAGGGCGACGAGCGAATCTATCACCGCGACTGGGACCGTTCGATCCCGCGCGACATGGTATAGGGCAGGGGACACCAAAGCGGCGCTTGACAGGCATACGTCTCTGCGACCAGAGTTAGCCTTAATACGTCTGGGGACGATAAAAGCCGGAAGCGGTAATACGGGCGTGGCTAGGGAGACTTGTTCCGTCGTGAATTTGACGGACCGCCATATAAGTTGACGTTGCCATCACGCTGAGCTGGCCTTGATCGCGCCCCTGACACAGGAACAATGTGTAACAGGAGGACGTCATGGAAGAACTAGAATTTTATACCAAACGGTTTGAAGACGGTAAGATTTCGCGGCGCGAATTCATGGGCCGCGCAGTCGCCTTGGGCGTCGCCATTGGCGTCGCCTCGACCATGGCCGACACAGCCATGGCGGCATCGCCTAAAAAAGGCGGGCATTTGCGCATGGGCATCGGCGCCGGCGCGTCCGACGATACGCTTGACCCGGCCACTTACGGCGAGAACTTCACCCAGAACATGGGTTTCGCCACGCGCAACTATCTGACCGAAATCGATCGCGAGGGCAATTTGGTTGGTGAGCTTGCCACCGAATGGTCGGCCTCCGCCGACGCCACCCAATGGACTTTCAAGCTGCGCAACGACGTCGAATTCCATAACGGCAAGACCATGGACGCCGATGACGTCATCGCCTCGTACAATCACCACCGCGGTGATGACTCCGTGTCGGCCATGAAGGACATCGCCAAGACGATCACCGACATGAAAGCCGTCGACAAGAACACCGTGCAGTTCACCTTGGAGGCAGGCAACGCCGACTTCCCGTACATCGTCAGCGATTACCACATCGCAATCCTGCCGGCGAAGGACGGCGTGGCCCAGTGGGAAGATGGCGGTGGCACCGGCGGCTATTCGGTCGAAAACTTCGAGCCCGGCGTTCGCCTCGACTTGAAGCGCCACCCGAACTTCTTCAAGGGCGACGAGCGCGCCCATTTCGACAGCGGTGAGATTCTCGTGATGCTCGACCAGGTGGCCCGCACCAACGCCCTGACCACCGGCGAAATCGACGTCATGGACCGCTGCGAACTCAAGACCCTGCATCTGCTCGAGCGCGAT
>JAYGEF010000097.1:0-8054 GCA_046582535.1 Alphaproteobacteria bacterium | reverse complement strand
CTTTAACTTGGCGTTTACCTCAGGTACTAACGTCCCATCCAAGTGGGGCCGCCGGCGTCAATTACGGCGCGGCGGGGCCAAGGGGGGCCGAGTATGACCACGCGCGGCGTGGACTCGTTCGGCGCTCCAAATAAAGCAGGGGAGCAGGGAGACGCGCCGAATGGTGTCGTAGTTTTGCAGGCAGTGCCGGGGGCGGCGTCGCCTTCACCCTAGACGCTGTAATTCATTTCAAACTCGATCGGGTGGGTGGTGGTCTCAAAGGCGTGCAATTTCTGACGCTTGAGGTGCATGTAGCCGTCGAGCATGTCCTCCGAAAAAACGCCGCCTTTGGTGAGGAAGTCGTGATCATGTTTGAGCGCCCGAATGGCCTCGCGAAGGCTGCCGCAGACAGTCGGCAGGCCCTGGATTTCGTCCTCCTCCATTTCATATAGATTGCGGTCCATGGGTTCGCCGGGATGGATCTGGTTCTCGATTCCGTCGAGCCCGGCCATCAGCATGGCGGCGAAGGCAAGATAGGGGTTGGCCGAGGCGTCGGGGAAGCGCACCTCGACCCGCTTGCCCGCGGCACTTTCCACATGCGGGATGCGGCACGCCGCCGATCGATTGCGCGCCGAATAGACCAGGAAAACCGACGCCTCGAAACCCGGCACCAGGCGCTTGTAGCTGTTGGTCGACGGATTGGTGAAAGCATTGAGAGCGCGGGCGTGGTTGATGATGCCGCCGATGTAGAAGAGCGCGGTGTCCGACAACCCATCGTATCCGTCGCCGGCAAAAATCGGCTTGCCGTCCTTCCAGATCGACTGGTGGACGTGCATGCCCGAGCCGTTGTCGTTCATGACCGGCTTGGGCATGAAGGTCGCCGTCTTGCCGTGCGCCTGGGCGACGTTGTGCACAACGTACTTGTACTTCTGCAGATCATCGGCGCAACGCACCAGGGTATTGAACCGGACGCCCAGCTCGTGCTGGCTCGGGGCCACCTCGTGGTGGTGCTTTTCGACGTCGACACCCATCTCCAGGAGGACGGCGAGCATTTCGTCGCGCATTGCCGTGCCGTGATCCAACGGGGGCACCGGAAAATAGCCGCCCTTGGGCCCCGGCCGGTGCCCGAGGTTGCCATCCTCGTAGTCCTTGCCCGAATTGTAGGGTCCTTCCTCGGAATCGATTTCGTAAAACGAATGGTTCTGATCGACCGAAAACCGAACGCTGTCGAACACGAAGAATTCGGCCTCGGGGCCAAAGTAGGCGGTGTAGCCGATGCCGCCCTCGATAAGGTATTCCTGAGCCCGCTTGGCGACGCCGCGGGGCCCGCGTCCCTAGTGCTCGCCGGTCTTCGGCCCCTTGACGTCGCAGATGAGGATTAGTGTCGGGGTTTCTGCGAACGGGTCGCGCACGGCGGTTTCGGGCCGAGGCTTAAGCAGCATGTCGGATTCGTGGATGTCTTTCCAGCCGGTTATCGACGACCCATCAAACATCACGCCGGTGGTAAGCAAATCCTCATCGACCGCATGCACGTGATAGGACAGGTGCCGCCACTTCCCGCGCGGATCGGTGAACCGAAAATTGACGTATTTATACCCCTCGTCCTCAATCGTCTTCAGAACCGATGAAACGTCGGCCATATCTTGGTCCTCCCGGTTTATCGCCTACCAAATACCCAAACTCAGGTAAATGCAAATAGCAGAACAAATTTTGCGCGACGTCAAAGAACTTCCACGTTTAAACGGCCGGGCTCGGTTGACGGGAGCCGCCGATGAGGAAGGGGCCATGTTGATTGATTTATTGTCGGTGAAGGTCACGACTGGAGGTGCAGGCTCACTATTAACTCGACCCATTTCATTTACCCGAAACGATCTGGTTTGGAACCTATCCAAAGCTTAGGCTGGATCAGTCGGTGTAGGCGTGATTGCCGATATCCATTGTGCGCTTTACTCCCAAAAACTTACTTGGCCGCGTGGCATTCTACCGCGCTCGGTTCTCATTTTGACGACGCGCGTTAGGCCAGCTTCTCCGCCGCGAACACCGTTGGCGGGGCGGCGAGGGCGTCCTGGGTTTCGACCAGCAGCATTTCGCGGGCGCCGGCATTGGAGGTCGCCGTTAGTACCGCATGGATTGACGACACCGCCAGGGACAAGGCGTCTTCGAGGGCAGCGCAGCGCAGGGTGTGGCCGAGAAACAGGGCCGAGAACATGTCGCCGGTGCCGTGAACGGCGGTCTCCAGGCGCGGCGAGCGGACCATCCAGGTGTCTTCGCCATCGCTCGCCAGGGTCGTCAACTCGCCCTGATCACCGCCGGGCGCCGAGGTCAGGACGACCAATCCGGGGCCCTGGTCGCGCAATTCCGCCATGGCCGCCAGGGCGTCGTCGATGGCGCTGATCTTGCGCCCGGTGAAAATTTCCAGCTCAAAGCGATTGGGGGTGGCGATGTCGGCCCGGGGCAGCAATTGGTCGCGCAGAAATTCCGCTACCCCGTCGGCCACATAGACGCCGATGCCGTCGTCGCCGATCACCGGATCAAGGGCGAAGAGGGCGCGGCTGTTGACGGCGCGCAGGGCGTCGAGCGCCTCCAAGACCACTGCGCCCAAGGCAGCGCTGCCGAGATAGCCCGACAGCAGAGCGTCGCATTCGCCGAGCACGCCGAGTTCCGCGATACCGGCGACCACGTCGGAAACCATGGCCGTATCCGCCGCGCCGCCGCGCCAGGTGGGATGGCCCAGATGGTTCGACAAATGGGTGGTATGGACCGGCCAGACGCCGATGCCGAGCCGTTGCAGGGGCAGGGTGGCGGCGTTGTTGCCAACATGGCCGTAGGCGACCGAGGACTGGATCGAAAGCACGTTCTTGGTTGAAGTCATGACGCCAGCATAACCCAAATGTGGCGCGGCGCGCGCGAATCGGTTATCGTTCGGACACATAGTCGGGGTAAGGGGGACGCGTCGTGCTGGAGACTTATTTCAAACTCACCGAGAACGGAACCAACGTCCGCACAGAGCTGATTGCGGGGCTGACCACGTTCCTCACCATGGCCTATATCGCCTTCGTCAATCCCAGCATTCTCGCCGCGGCGGGCATGGACCAGGGGGCGGTGTTCGTCGCCACCTGCGTGGCGGCGGCGGTGGGCAGCCTGATCATGGGCCTGTGGGCCAACTATCCCATCGCCCTGGCGCCGGGCATGGGGCTCAACGCCTTCTTCGCCTTCACTGTCGTGGCGGGTATGGGGCACTCGTGGGAGACCGCGTTGGGCGCCGTGTTCATTGCCGGCGTGCTGTTCTTCCTGCTCAGCGTGTTCAAGATACGGGAATGGATCATCAACGCCATACCCCACGGGTTGAAACTCGCCATTGCCGCCGGCATCGGCCTGTTCCTCGCCCTCATCGGTCTTAAGAACGCCGGTATCGTGATCGATCATCCGGCCACCCTGGTCGGACTCGGCAATGTCGGATCGACAACCGTGCTGCTGGCGGTCGGTGGTTTCCTGGTCATGGGAGCACTGGATTCGCGCAAGGTGCCGGGCGCCATCACCATCGCCATCCTGCTGACCACGGCGGTCGGCGTCGCCCTCGGGGTGTCGTCATTCGGCGGCATCATGTCGATGCCGCCCAGTGTCTTACCAACCCTGTTCGCCATGGATATCGTCGGCGCCCTGGACGGCGCCCTGTTATCGGTGATCTTCGCCTTCCTGTTCGTCGATCTGTTCGACACCGCCGGCACCTTGATCAGCGTCGCCCATCGCGGCGGCATGCTTGACGCCGACGGCAAGCTGCCGCGCCTCGGCAAGGCGTTGATGGCGGATTCCATCTCTACCGTGGCCGGCGCCGCCATGGGCACCTCGACGACCACCAGCTATATCGAAAGTGTCGCCGGGGTGAAGGCCGGCGGGCGCACCGGGCTGACCGCGGTGACTGTCGCCGTGCTGTTCCTGCTGTGCCTGTTCTTCTCACCCCTGGCCGGTACCATCCCGGCCTACGCCACGGCGCCGGCCCTGGTGCTGGTGGCCTGCGTCATGGTGCGCGGCCTGACCGAGGTCGACTGGGACGACATCACCGAATACGCCCCGGCGGTGGTTACCGCCATCGGCATGCCGTTGACCTTTTCCATTGCTGACGGCATCGGTTTCGGCTTCATTACCTACGCTGGCCTCAAGATCCTCAGCGGCCGGTTTAGCGACGCGCCGCCGGCGGTGATCATTCTGGCTGGTCTGTTCGTGGTCAAGTTCGCAGTGTTGTAGAGGGACGCGGAGGGCCGCCATGCTCGCGCAGCAATTCAAGCAACGCTATCTCGAATCACTGAGTTATTACAAGTACTTCTACGACGACATCCGGGAGTACGGCAGTCCTGACAATCCGCGCCGGGTGTTCTACTTCATACCCGGGTTCAGCGGCGTGGCCGGGCAGGTGCGCTTTATCTTTCCCAATCTCCACGCCCTCTACGGCAACGATTTCTACGTGCGGTGCTGCCATTTGGACGCGTTTTCGGCGTCAAAGCCGACCTGGGAGAAGTACACCACCGCAAATATTGATGCCCGCCGTGCAGTGATCGTCGCCGACATCAAAGACCTGCTCGACCGTCATGGCGAGGTGGTGGTTCTGGTCTCGAGCAACGGCTTTTATGATTTCGTCTATGCCTTTGACGAACTGGCATCTGCGGCGGCCGAGGGCCGGCTCAAGCTGCTGTGGGGGGCCTGCGCGCCGGACCATTTCGACGACACGCTGTGGGAATCCGTGTTCTTTGGCCTCAACGGCTTTGTTCATGGCGGCCATCGCTGGTTCGCCTATCCCAACCACAACCTGCTCACGGCGTTCAATCCGGAAACCAGTACCTCGCTACGCTGGCGTTTCGGGTCCCAGGCCAAAACCATAAACAAGGTCGATCTGGAATCCCGTTTCGTCTTTGCCAACCTCTATTGGGATTACGTTTCGGTGGGTTGTTTCAACGCCATGCTCGATCACATGCTGCAGCGCCGGCCTGGGCCAATCGACATGGAGGCTCATGTGCTGGTCGGCGCCAACGACGGCTATTGGCAACACCACACCGAGGACCAGGTGCGGGCAGTGGTCGGCGGCTATCTGGCCAACCCTACGGTCACCTTCAAACCGACCTCCCATCTATGGGTCATGACGCCGGAGAATGTGGCCGGCCTGTTCGACCGGCTTGAAAGTGGCAATGCCCCGCGTTGATGCCCTGACCGCTCTAGCGGCGCGGGTGCGAATTTGGTAGGTTTGACGACACCCACGGCGGAGTCGAGTCCTGTGGAAAAATCGTTGCCTTACCATCACTTGACCGAGACCTGTTTCGGCGCCCGTATCGCCGGCGCCGGCCTTGGTGAGGATGCCTTCGCCCAGGCTCTGGATGAGGCCGGCGCGGTGCTTGATGAGCTTCGCGCCAGGCCCAAATCCGGCGACTACGCGCTTCTGAGCCTGCCTCACCGGGATGATGATCTGGCGCCATTGGAAGCCGTCGCCGACGATTACCGGGCCCGGTTCGACCACGTCGTGGTGTTCGGCGCCGGCGGCTCCAGCCTCGGCGGGCAGACCCTGTGCGCCTTGGCGGGGGACACGTCGCCGCGGCTTCATTTCGCCGACAACATCGACCCGGATAGTTTCGCCGGACTGCTTGACGGTCTCGACCCGGCGGCCACCGGCTTTATCGCCATCTCGAAGTCCGGCGCCACCGCCGAGACCCTGGCCCAGACCCTGATCGCCATCAATTGGCTGGGCGAAGACCGGGCCGCGAGCCATATGACCGCCATTGTCGAGCCGGGCACGTCACCGTTGCGCCGCCTCGCTGAACGCCTCGCCATTGCCATCCTTGACCATGATCCCGGTATTGCCGGTCGCTATTCGGTGCTGTCTTTGGTCGGCCTGTTGCCGGCGCTGATTGCCGGGCTCGATGTGCGGGCTATGCGCCGCGGCGCGGCCATGGTGCTTGATGTAGCGTTCAACGCTCGCCATGCCGGCGCCTGCCCGCCGGCGGTGGGCGCGGCCATCGCCATGGGTCTGCTGCGCGAACACAACATCGGCCAGACTGTGCTCATGCCCTACGCCGACGCCCTCGCCCCGTTCGGCCGCTGGTTCCGCCAGCTGTGGGCTGAGAGCCTGGGTAAGGACGGCACCGGCACCACGCCCATCGACGCCCAGGGCGTCACCGACCAGCATAGCCAGCTCCAGCTCTGGCTCGGCGGCCCCAATGACAAAATGTTCACCCTGATCACGTTGGACCGCCATGGCGCCGGGCCCATGGTGCCACCGTCCGACGACGAAGACCTGGCTTATCTGGCGGGCCGCACCCTGGGTGACCTCATGGCGGCGGAACAGCGCGCCACCGCCGAGACCCTGGCCGGCCACGGCCGCCCGGTGCGGCTCATGCATCTTGAGACTCTCGATGAACATACCCTTGGCGCCCTGCTGATGCATTTCATGCTCGAAACCATTATCACTGCCGGGCTCATGGGCGTGGCGCCGTTCGGCCAGCCGGCGGTGGACGACGGCAAGGCCCTGGCGCGCACCTATCTGGCGGGAGAACAGCGATAACAACCATGACCTCGACCATCCGCATCCTGTCGCCGGCCACGGTCAACCGCATCGCCGCCGGCGAAGTCATCGAGCGGCCGGCCTCGGCCATCAAGGAATTGGTGGAGAACGCCATCGACGCCGGGGCGCAGCGCATCGACGTGGTTATGGACGGCGGCGGCCGCACGTTGATTTCCGTGGCTGATGACGGCCATGGCATGGATGCGGACGGCCTGACCCTGGCGGTCGAGCGTCACGCCACCTCCAAGCTGGCCGATGACGACGACCTGCTCAACATCACCGCGCTGGGCTTTCGCGGCGAGGCGCTGCCGTCAATTGGCGGGGTTTGCCGCCTGACCATCAACAGCCGCGCGGCCGGCGCTGATGAGGCCTGGTCGATCCACGTGGAGGGCGGGGTCAAGGGCGCGGTCGCCCCGGCGGCGCTGGGCAAGGGCACCCGGGTCGAGGTCCGGGATTTGTTTTACGCCACCCCGGCCCGGCTCAAGTTCCTCAAGGCGCAACGCACCGAACAGAACCACGCGGTCGACGCCATCCGGCGCCTCGCCATGGTCCACCCGGAGATCGCCTTCAGCCTGACCGCCGACGAGCGCCAGGTGCTGCGCCTCGGATCGGCCCATGGCCAGGGCGGCCTGCTCGACGCCCGGTTGGAGCGCCTCGGCGCCATCATGGGCCGCGCGTTTGCCGACAACGCCCTGGCCATCGATGCCGAGCGCGAGGGCGTCCGTCTCACCGGCTACGCCGGGCTGCCGACCCTCAGCCGGGGCAATGCCCAGGCGCAATACCTCTTCGTCAACGGTCGTCCGGTGCGCGACAAGCTGCTCTACGGCGCCCTGCGCGGCGCCTACGCGGACTTCCTGGCCCGCGACCGTCACCCCATGGTCGCCCTGTTCCTTGAGCTGCCGTTCGACGCGGTCGACGTCAACGTTCATCCGGCCAAGGCCGAGGTGCGGTTTCGCGACGCCGGGGTGGTGCGTGGGCTCATCGTCGGCGCGGTCAAGCACGCCCTGGCCGGGGCCGGCCACCGGGCCTCGACCACGGTCGGCGACGCCGCCCTGGCCGCCTTCCGCCCCCACGAGGGCCCGACGCTCCAGCTTGGCCAGCATTCGGGACGGGGCTATCGCGCGGCGCCGCTGCCGGCTAATCCGTCGTTCGGCCTGGCCGAGGCGGTGGCCGCCTATGGCGCGCCGTTGGCCGGCGATTTCCAGGCGCCATCGGGACGCGGGGAAGTGGCGCCCGAGGACGACATTGCGGTGGACTATCCCCTGGGCGCGGCCCGGGGCCAGCTTCACGCCACCTATGTGGTCGCCCAGACCCATGACGGCATCGTCATCGTCGACCAGCACGCCGCCCACGAGCGCCTGGTCTACGAGCGCATGAAGAAGGCCCTCGACGCGACCGGCGTGGCGCGCCAGGGCATGTTGATCCCCGAGGTCGTCGATCTCGACGAGCCGTCGGTCGAGCGCCTCACCCAACGGGCCGAGCAATTCGCCGAACTCGGCCTGGTTCTCGAGGCCTTCGGCCCCGGCGC
>JAYGEF010000058.1:0-2470 GCA_046582535.1 Alphaproteobacteria bacterium | reverse complement strand
CCCGGCGCTGCATACGCCGCTGATGTCGGTGACCAACGCAATCTCCAGCGTCATCATCGTCGGCGCCCTGATCGCCGCCGGCCCGGCTGACATGAACCTATCCAAAATCGTCGGTCTGGTGGCTGTTGCCCTGGCGGCGATCAACATCTTTGGCGGCTTCGCGGTAACCCAGCGAATGCTCCAGATGTACAAGAAGAAATAGGAGACGGGATCGTGTCAGCAAACGTCTCCGCGATTGCGTACCTGATCGCCGCAGTCTGCTTTATCCTGGCCCTCAAGGGCCTGTCGTCGCCGGCCAGTGCGCGGACCGGCAATCTCATCGGCATCATCGGCATGGTTATTGCCGTGGTCACCACCCTGGTCTCGCCGGGGATCATGAGCTATGGCGAGATTCTCGCGGCGCTGGTCGTCGGCGGTGGCATCGGCACGGTCATCGCATTGCGCATTAAGATGGCCGACATGCCGCAGCTGGTGGCGGCGTTCCACAGTCTGGTCGGCATGGCCGCCGTGCTGGTCGCGGTCGCCGCGTTTTTCGCCCCGGAGGCCTACGGTATCGGCACCGTTGGCGCCATCAAGACCGCCAGCCTGATCGAGATGGGCCTCGGCCTGGTAATCGGCGCCATTACCTTTACCGGCTCCGTGGTCGCCTTCACCAAGCTTCAGGGCCTGGTCAGCGGCAATCCGGTGGTGTTTCCCGGGCAGCACATGGTCAACCTGGTGATCGGCCTGGGTATCCTTGGCATCGGCGTTTGGTTCACCATGGACCAGTCGCCCACCGCCTTCTGGCTGATGACCGTGCTTGCCCTGGTCATCGGCGTGTTGCTGATCATTCCCATCGGCGGCGCGGACATGCCGGTGGTGATTTCCATGCTGAATTCCTACTCCGGCTGGGCCGCGGCGGGCATCGGCTTCACCCTTGAGAACGAGTTGCTGATTATCACCGGCGCCCTTGTGGGCTCGTCCGGCGCGATCCTCAGCTACATCATGTGCAAGGCCATGAACCGCTCGTTCTTCAGCGTCATCCTCGGTGGCTTCGGCGACGAGGACGGGGTCAAGGCGGTCATGTCCGACCGCCCGGTGAAGAGCGGCAGCGCCGACGACGCGGCTTTCATCCTGAAGAACTCGGGCAAGGTCATCATCGTACCAGGCTATGGCATGGCGGTGGCCCAGGCCCAGCATACGCTGCGTGAAATGGCCCAGGCGCTGCAGCGCGAAGGGGTCGAGGTCAGCTACGCCATCCACCCGGTGGCCGGACGTATGCCGGGTCACATGAACGTGCTTCTGGCCGAAGCCAATGTGCCCTACGATGAGGTTTTCGAACTCGACGAAATCAACAGCGAGTTCGCCACCGCCGACGTGGCTTTCGTCATCGGCGCCAACGACGTGGTCAACCCGGCGGCCAAGAGCGATCCGCAAAGCCCCATCGCCGGCATGCCGATTCTCGACGTCGGGCGCGCCCGCACGGTGTTGATCGTCAAGCGCAGCCTGTCACCGGGCTACGCCGGCATCGACAACGACCTGTTCTACCGCGACGGCACCATGATGCTGTTCGCCGACGCCAAGAAGATGGTCGACGGCATCGTCAAGGCGCTGTAGGGGTTTTTTGACTGGAAACATTATACAGGATATAATAGTATCCACTAATATCGACATGGTACGATAGTGGATGCTATAATGTCTTTTTCTTTATTGTCATCAGATGCTATTTGCAACGATCTTGCGGCGCGGATGCGATCTCGTCGTCTAGACCGCAATTTGACCCTGGAGGGCTTGGCCCGACGATCCGGGGTGGCTCTTGGTACTCTCAAAAAATTCGAACGCAGCGGCCAGATATCACTGGTCTCTTTTGTTCGCCTAGTGGTCGCTTCGGGCGATGAGGCGGCGTTGGAAGGGCTGTTAAGAGCGCCCGAGTTCAACTCCCTGGATCAAGTGCTCGAGACGTCTGGGCAACCCAAGCGCGGGCGAATTACGTGAAAATAGCGCTCGGCGGCCCGCTTCATGTCTCCTTGTACTGGGCTGACGACGATATTCAGCCGGTCGGTCGCTTGGCCTACCGCGACCGGATCGCATATCTCGAGTACGACGAAGCATTCGCCGCCGCCGGTCTCGAAATTTCGCCGATTCACCATGCCTTTGCTCCTGGTCTGGTGCAGCCCCATGACCGGGCCGTCTTCAAGGGGCTTCATGGGGTCTTCCACGACAGTTTGCCCGATGGCTGGGGCCGTCTGCTCATCGACCGCCGTGCCCGCCAACTCGAGATTGAACCGGCGACATTGACGCCGCTTGACCGTCTCGCTTGTGTCGGTACGCGGGGCATGGGCGCCTTGTGTTATACGCCCGCCTTCGATGTCTGGGAGAACGAGGGCAGCCAAGCTATCAATCTTGACCAATTGGCGAGCGATGCCGGATTGGTGCTTGATGGCGATATCGATCGGGTTCTGCCAGAACTCAGCCGCGCAGGCGGATCGCC
>JAYGEF010000208.1:0-1941 GCA_046582535.1 Alphaproteobacteria bacterium | reverse complement strand
TTGGCGGCGGCGCGGCGGGCGTGGCCGTGGTCACCGGGTTCTGGATCGTGCTCGACCGAATCCTGATCCAGCGCCAGTTCGACCACCGCCACCTGCCGGCGCGGCCGGAGTTCTACGATTTCGACCTACTCAACCAACCCGCCCATGGCGACGAGTTTGATGGCCGGCCGCTGAAGTCTCTGCGCTATGTGGTGTTCGACACGGAAACCACCGGGCTGCGGCCCTCGGACGGCGATGAGATCATATCCATCGCCGGGGTGTCGGTGATTGACGGCGCCGTGGCGAGCGATCAGGCATTCAGCCGGCTGGTCGATCCCGAGCGGCCGATCCCAACCGGCTCGACCCGCTTCCACGGCATCACCGATGACATGGTAGCCGGCGAGGCCACCGCCGCCGAGGTGCTGCCGGCGTTTCGCGACTTTGTCGACGATGCGGTGCTGGTCGCCCACAACGCCGCCTTCGACATGAAATTCCTCAAGCTCAAGGAAGACGCCGGCGGCCCGGTGTTCGGCCAGGTGGTGCTCGATACCCTGTTGTTGTCGGTGTTCCTGGAAACCGAATCGCGCAACCATACCCTGGACGCCGTCGCCGAGCGCATGGGGGTCACCGTCGAGGGCCGCCACAGCGCCATGGGCGATGCCCTGACCACCGCTCATGTCTTCGTCCGCATGCTCGACATTCTCGAGGCGCGGGGCATTCGCACCCTGAGCCAAGCCCTGAACGCGACCAACAAGATGATCGAGGTACGACGCCAGCAGAAAGCGTTCTAGAACACCGCGCCGGTGAATTCGCCGCGGACCTGGCCGCGCAGGCGGCGGATCGATTCGAGCGCCCGGATAAGCTGTTCGCGACGCCGTTTCGACAGGCTCTCGGGATCGATCAGGTAGCCGACGGGTTGGCCCTTCTTGAACGCCCTGATCTGGGCCGCCAGCAACACGTCGGTGAGGATGCGCTGGCCGCCGAGAAGAAACTCCCGGTCGTCACTGGTGATGGCGCCGCTGGCGTGCAAGGCCTCGATACGGGCCATGGTCGAGGTCTTCTTGACGCCGTCGCGCAGGGCCAGCAGCCGCACGGTTTCGACCAGGGGCAGCAGGCCGGCGTGTTTAAGGTTGATCACTTGCCTGCCGCTGGCCTCATCTTCCATGGTCTTGAAGCCGCCGAAAAACCCCAGGGCAACGCCGTGGTCGGCCTCTTCGTGGAACATCTGCTGGAGGAACGGGTGGTTGCCCCGGGTAATCTCGGTGACCGCGTCGCGAAGGGCCGTAGCTAGGTCGCGGTCGCCGCACACCGGTTGGAAATCAAAAAAGATGTCGGCCAGGCGTATGGCGGTGACGCTGCGCTTGCGGCTCCACAAGCGAATCTGCGCGATCCACTGGCTCAGAGTCTTGCGCCACAACGGGTTGGTCGCCATGACGTAGCCCTTGCACAACGGGAAGCCGATGTGGTCGAGGTCGCGGGTCATACGCTCGGCCAGCTCGATGAAAAAACCGTCGATTCGGTCGTGATCGCCATCGGCGTAGTCGTCGAGGATGAAACCGTTGTCCTGGTCGGGAAACAGATAGTTCTCGCCGCGCCCGCCGGAACCCATGACGATGATGCAAAACCGCACCGGCGGCTGGCCCAGACCGTCGTCCGCCATGGCCTGGAGAGAAGCCTCGACCACGCGCCGGTAGATGTCGTTGTTGATATGGGTCAGCAGGGCCTGGATGTCGGGCGCCGGCATATTGTCGGCGATCATGTCGCCAGCCAGTTCGATCTGGGCATCCTTGACCCGGGCCAGACCATCCAGGGTGCCTTCGTGGGTCAACCGGTCGATCTGGTCCATCATCGGCCCGGCGCCGTCGGCAATGGCGTCGTGGAGGTCGAGCATGCCGACCAGGCGGCCGTCATCATCGACCGCCGGCATATGACGCAGATCGGCCCGGCGCATGCGGGCGATGG
>JAYGEF010000371.1:0-3399 GCA_046582535.1 Alphaproteobacteria bacterium | reverse complement strand
GTGACCTCGTTCGACGAGCTCACCATCGCCCTGTTCATCAGCGGCGGCACCGCCACCACTCTGCCCAAGCAGATGTGGACCGACGCCATACTCAAGGTCAGCCCGACAGTGCTCGCGGTCTCCACCGTGGTCTTGATATTCGTCACCGGCATGATTCTCCTGGCCGAACGCATCCGCCGCCGCCGCGCTGGCGAGTAGCTCGTTCGGGCGGACATCATGGCCGAATCGGTAGTGGTAATCGGCGCCGGCATCGTCGGCATGGCCTGCGCCGGCTATCTGCAACGCGACGGGCACGCGGTCACGGTGGTCGACCGGGTGGCGCCCGGCGAGGGCTGTTCGTTCGGCAACGCCGGCGGTATGAGCCCCGGCTCGGTGGTGCCCCTGTCGATGCCCGGAACATCGGCCCAGGTGATGAAATGGCTGTTCGACCCGCTGGGACCGCTCAGCCTGCGACCGAGCTATCTGCCCCGGCTGATTCCCTGGCTGCTGCGCTTCAAGCGGGCGGGGTCGCCCGAGCGTGTCGAACAGATATCGATCGCCTTGCGCGCCCTCCATGAAGATCTTTTCGAATGTTACGACCCTCTGATCAGAGCGGCGAAGGCCGAGGATCTCATCGTCCGTGACGGCCAGATGTACGTCTACCAGTCGGAAGAGTCGTTTCGCCAGGACGCGGCGGGCCGTGACCTGCGCCGTGCCCGCGGCGTCGTTGTCGAGGAGCTCGACAGCGACCAGATCCGTGAGCGCGAGCCGGCCTTGGCGCCGATCTTCGAGCGTGCCGCGTTCTTTCCCGAACATGGTCATTGCCGTGACCCCCACGCCCTGGTGCGGCGATTGGCGGAACAGTTTCAGCGCGCCGGCGGGACAATTCTGCGGCGCCACGTGAACGGCTTCGAGATCGGACCGGACGGCCCGACCCGCCTGCACGCCGATGGTGGCGATATCGATTGCTCGGCGCTGGTCATTGCCGCCGGCGCCTGGTCGCACCGGTTGGCTGCCCGGCTCGGCAGCAAGGTTCCGCTCGAGACCCAGCGCGGCTACCACGTGACCGTCGCCGATCCTGGCGTCGCGCCCCGGCGGATCGTAATGTGGGCCGACCGCAAATTCATGGCGACACCGATGGAGCATGGCCTCCGGTTCGCCGGCACCGCCGAGTTCGCCGGCCTCGACGCGCCGCCCGACTATCGCCGGGCGCGGGCCTTGCTCGATCACGGCAGGATCATGTATCCGGGCCTCAAGGACGAGCACGTCAGCGAGTGGATGGGCCATCGTCCGTGCCTGCCCGACAGCTTGCCGGTGATCGGCCGCTCGCCGCGTTTTCCCGCCGTCCACTACGCTTTCGGTCATGGCCATACCGGCCTCACCGGCGCCTCGATGACTGGCCAGTTTATCGCCGACCTGGTCGCCGGCCGGCCGCCGGTGATCGATGTCGCGCCATTCCGGGTCGACCGGTTTTGATGGTCTGGTCATGACCGCGCCGCGTGAAATCACCTGGGATGATCTTGAGCCCCTGGCCATCGGCTGCGGCATTCTCGGCACCGGCGGCGGCGGTGATCCCTATATCGCGCTGCTCAACGCACAAAAACTGTGGCGCCAGGGGCGGCGCTTCCGGCTCATCGATCCGTTCGATCTCGACGACGATGATCTCGCCGCCGAGGCTGCCTTCATGGGCGCCCCGCTGGTCGGTCAGGAGCGCCTCGAGTCGCCCGAGTTCTGCGCCCGCTCGGTGCGGGCCACGGAGCGCCATATGGGGCGGCCGTTCACGGCGGTAATGTCGGGCGAGATCGGCGGCGCCAACGGCGTCATCCCGCTTCTGGTGGCGGGGGTCATGGACCTGCCCATCGTCGACGCCGACACCATGGGCCGCGCTTTTCCCGAGATGCAGATGTCGAGCTTCGTCATCGGCGGCATCTCAATGTGCCCTCTGACCATGTCCGACATCCGCGACAACGAGGTCGTCATTACCGAGACCGCCGATCCGGTGTGGGTCGAGCGCATCAGCCGGGTGATCTGCACCGAAATGGGCTCCACGGCGAGCACCTGCTGCGCCGCCCGCAGCGGCCGCCAAATCAAGGACCACGGCATCACCGGTACGGTCAGCCAGGCCATCAATCTGGGCCGTGCCGTGCGCCGCGCCCACGCCGACCACGAAGACCCGATCGCCGCCGTGCTGGCGGCCGAGCGCGGCATCGCCCTGTTCAGCGGCAAGATCGTCGACGTGGCGCGGCACACCACGGCGGGCTTCCTGCGCGGCGAGGTCGCCATCGACGGCCTCGACGGGGATGTCGGCTCGCGCTTCATGGTCGACTTCCAGAACGAGTGGCTGGTCGGCCGCCGCGACGGTGAACTGGTGGTCACCGTGCCCGACCTGATCTGCGTTCTCGATTCCGAATCCGGCAACTCCATCGGCACCGACGCCATCCGCTATGGCCAGCGCGTCACCGTGGTCTCGCTGCGACCGCCGGCGGTGTTGACCGGACCCGAAGGTCTCAAAGTGGTCGGCCCCCAGGCTTTCGGCTATGACATGGACTACACGCCACTTCATGGGAAAGGTGCATCATGACCCGACGCAAGGTTCTGCTGACCGGCGCCGCCGGGACGATCTCGAGCCAGCTTCTGCCGGCGCTGCGTGAGTGTTACGATCTGGTTTGCCTCGATGTCACCAAGGATGCCGGCCACGGCGTGATCGATGATGTGGTTATCGCCGATCTTGCCAACCCGGATATCGACGCCTATCGCGAACATTTTGCCGGCGTCGACGCGGTGATTCACAACGGCTTTACCTGGAGCCCGGGCCGCGACAGCGGGGCGCCGCTGCAATGGTTGCCCGACGATGAGCGGCGGCCTGGTACGCCCGACGGCTACTACACCGAGCGCACCAACGTGGACATGGTGTTCCATGTGCTCAAGCTGGCATTGGAAGAGAATATCCGGCGGGTGGTGGTGACCAGTTCCAACCACGCCGCCGATTGGTACGAAACGAAGTTGCATCATGGCGCCATGGATATGGTCGGGCCTGACAGCTATCCGGCCTCGGACAACTTCTATGGCTGGGCCAAGGTGGCCTACGAGCAACTGGGCTTTGTCTTCGCTACCGGCCGGTTCGGCTGCCCGGTGGAAAACATCCATATCCGCATCGGCGCCCCGCGGCCGATCCGCTGGCGGGATATCGACGACAACCCGGTCTCGTTCCGTCGCGACCTGGGCGCCTACATCAGTTCGCGCGACTTGTGCCAGCTCTATATCAAGTCCATCGAGACCGAGGACATCCGCGATGACGGCGGCGTGCCCCATCAGCGGTTCTACGGCATCTCCAACAACACCCGGGCGTTCTGGAGCATCGCCAACGCGCGGCGGATCATCGGCTACGCCCCCGAGGATGATTCCGAAATCCTCTTCGCC
>JAYGEF010000363.1:0-3281 GCA_046582535.1 Alphaproteobacteria bacterium | reverse complement strand
GATGCCGAGACCCTGTTGAACCGCCTTTACGCTAATCGCATGCCCGCCAAGGCCGGCGGCATCACCCTGGCGCATCAGCTGACCGATGGCGGCTTGATTGAGAGCGAGGCGACGATTACCCGTCTTGGCGCGGATCGTTTTTACATCCTCGCTGCCGGCTCGGCGCAGATCCGCGATTTCGACATGTTGAACCACGGCCGGTTGCACGGCGAGCAGGTGACCATCTCCGACGTCTCCGACGACTTCGGTTGCCTCCTGGTGACCGGCCCCCGCGCCCGGGAGGTTCTCGCCGGTCTGACCTCGGCGGACCTGAGCAGTGCCGCTTTCCCCTGGCTGAGCGCCGCCGAAATCGATGTGGCGGGCGTTCCGGTCAGAGCCCTGCGGGTATCCCACGCCGGTGAACTCGGCTGGGAGCTTCACGCCGCTACGGCAGAGACCACGGGGCTCTACAAGGCACTGATGGAGGCGGGCGCGGAATTCGGCATCGCCAACTTCGGTTTCTACGCCCTCAACTCGCTGCGCATGGAGAAGGCCTATCGCGGCTTCGGCGCCGAATTGATGAATGAGATGACGCCCATCGAAGCCGACATCGAACGTTTCGTCGACTACGACCAGGGTGATTTCGTCGGTCACGGGGCGCTGCTCCAGCGCAAGCAGGACGGGGTCGCCTGGAAACTCGCCTATCTCAGTCTGGTGGCCCCGGATCTCGATATCCTGGGCTCCGAGCCGGTGTATACGGACGGCAAAATCGTCGGTGTCATTACCAGCGGCGGCTATGGCCATACAGTGGGGCAGAATCTCGCCTTCGCCTATGTGCCACCGGCTCTGGCGGCGCCGGGAACCGCTCTGCAGGTGGAGATGCTCGGTAATCTTGTGGAGGCCGAGGTCCAGGCGACCGCGATCTATGATTCGCGAAACGAACGCCTGCGAGCTTAAGAACGCCGCGCGCGGAAAGTACGGCTGCTAGGCGACCCGCGCCACGTCCACGAAGGTCTCGTTATAACAGGCGCCGTCCTCGATATCGGTACGGATGTCCGACGGGATCAGGGCGTTGACCGTCTGCCCCGTCGAACTGGTCGCCAGCCACGTGCCCTTGGGGCTGTACAGCACGCCCGTGCGCACCGCGTCGGTTAGCCGGGCGGTCAGGTGGACCTCGCCACGATCATTCCAGACCCGGACCTCGTCACCCTCGGATATGCCGCGCGCGGCGGCATCGGCGGGGTTGATTTCGAGGATCTCGATACCTTGCGATTCGGCGCAACCGCCGAAGGTCGTATCGGTCCGCTTCGATGACGACGGCGAGATGATGGTGAACGGCAGGTCCCGGGCAAGCGCTTCATAGCGCGGCACGCCGTAGCTGAAACGGTCCTCGAGGTCCTGGCAGAAGAGTTCGATCTTGCCCGACGGCGTCGCCGGCGTCAGGGTCTTGCACATGACCAGGGCCTCGCCATCCTCGGCGGCGATCAGCAGCGCGCGATCGACGGGCACCTCACTCGGTGAGAAGCCCTGTAACCGTGTGTCCGCGGCATCCATGGCGGTGTCCATAAGGGTGGCGTCATCGTCACTGAACATTGGATCGTTGAAGCCGAAGCGGGCCGCCAGGCGCCGGAAGATTTCCGTGTTGGGCAGGGAGTCACCGACACAGGGGATCACCGGTTCGGCGCGCTGCAGATAGCTGTGGCCATAGGCGCCATACAGGTCGGCATATTCGAAGTGGCTGGCGGCGGGCAGAACTACGTCCGCAAAGGCCATGGAATCGGTCATCACCACATCGCAGCCGACCACGAACAAGTCGTCCCGGGCCAATGCCTGGCGCATGCGGTTCTGGTCCGGGTGTGTGGCCACGGGATTGTGATTGTAGATCATGGTTGCGGCGATGGGCGGATCCAGGGTGTCGTCGAGCATTAGTTCGGCCATGTCGACGAGATTGAAGGTCCGGGTGCCGTCCGGGATCAGGTCGGGGCGTTGCAGCGCGTCCGTGGTCTTGGGGAAGACGAAGCCGGGTTTGGCGAAGACGCCGGCGCCGAGCCGCCCGAAGTTGCCCGTCAACGCCTGCAGGGCCATGGCGGCCCGGAGGCCGGAACCACCGCTGCGGCCACGCTCGATGCCGTTGCCGACAGATACCGAGACCCTCTTGGCGGCCCTATACCAGGACACCATTTCATTAAACTGCGCGGCCGAAATGCCGCAAACCTCGGTGACCTGCGCAACCGTATATTTCCGGGCCTCCGCCATGTAGGCGTCAAACCCCAAAACCCACTCGTCGATAAAGGCCTGATCAAACGCGCTCCGGCGTTCCAACTCGGCGGCCAGGGCCAGGCCGAGAACCACATCCGTGCCCGGCGCGATTTGCAGATGCATATCGGCCTGCTCGGCGATCTTGATTCGCTTGGGATCGATGACGATCAACCGCCCGCCCTGGCTCCGCGCTTTCTTGATGACGCGCGCCAGGTGAAGGTTGGAAACCGTGACGTTATTGCCCCAGACGACGATCAGGTCCGCGTGCTGGGCCTGTTCCGGCACCATGCCGGGGGCGAAGCCGAACAGGCTGGTATAGGCGGTGCCGCGGACAAGGCCGCAAAACGGGCCGCGATTGAGCAGCGTCGCGCCGAGCTTGTGAAAGAACCGGCGATCCATGGAGCCGCCCGCGAGCTCGCCATGGGGCCCGGCGTAATTGAGCGGAATCACTGATTGCGGCCCATGCATTTCGATGGCGCGACTGAAACCTTCATGGACGATATCCAGGGCGTCATCCCAGGAGACCGCTTCGAAGGACCCATCTCCCTTGGCGCCGGTGCGCCGCAAGGGCTGCGTCAACCTCGCGCCGCCGTGGACGAACTCAGGGTACGAGCGCGCAACCTTGTTGCAGATGACGCCCGCCGTATACGGGTTGTCCGAGGACCCCCGCACATCGATAATCCGGTCACCCGCAGTGGTTACCGACAGGCTACAGGTGTCGGGGCAATCGAGAGGGCATACGCTCCGATGGGTTGTAGTCTCACTGTTGGTATCCATCAATTGCGGTCCCTGTTGTTCCTGTAGAAAAATTCAATTTCGATAACTAGTGCGTCTCTGGCCCAAATGCACCACCGATTATCTCCGCGCCGTGGGCATCCTCGAGGCAATCGAGGAACGTCTGGGCGATGCGCGATGGTTTCGGCGCGCGGCGGCTCAACGCGACAAAGTCGCACTGGTAGCTGAACTGGGGCGCTTCGATCTGTCGCAGCAGGTTCTTGGCCTGGAAGCTTCGGGCGTAGTGATCGGGCAAACATCCGAGATAG
>JAYGEF010000281.1:0-3837 GCA_046582535.1 Alphaproteobacteria bacterium | reverse complement strand
ACCCTGTGGGGCATGGCCCTGGTGGTCGGCGGCGGCCTCTACGTCATGTGGCGCGAGGCGGCGAAGCGCCGGGCCGGCCAGGCGGCTTAAGTCTGCTGATCGTCGATACCCATTGCTAGTCCGATTTTTTACGCGTTGGGGAAAATCGCTTTAAAAATCATTATAGAGACAAGTAGACCTCCGACGATAATGCCGAGTCTATTCAATCCCGAAAATTCTCTATTTCTATCGTGATCAGGGGAAACAGAATCATTAACTCGGTTCATTGCTATTTGAGTTGGTATTAGAAAGACAACTGAAAATACCGAAAATTTTGAATATGGGTCTGCGATATAATCTATCAGTGAGACGATGATCCACGCCGCAGCCATAAAACCAAGGAAAATAAGAGAGTAGGGAGACTTTCTGCTTGTCGATTTGTATGTTATGTTGAAGAGAGAGTAACAGTAAATAAATGAAAAAATAAATCTCCATATAGGATAAATTTCCAGATCTTGTCTGATTTTCACGAGAATCCAATTTCTAAAAAATCACCAAACTTCATAAAATCCAATAGTGCAAACGGACATCACTACCAGTTTCCAAGGAGAAACAGAGAAATACCATTGTCCGTCGGGAAAATATTTGTCCGAGTATTTTTCGTATTCTGCGGAAAAATCCCATGCTCCAGTACGTCGTGCCATCCTCTCCCCAACATGATCTTTTTATCGTTTCCTGTCCGCCGCCCTTCGACAGAATGCGAAGCTGCAGTACCTGCCCAGCGTCTAGCGGGTCATAGGCGCCAAACTCAAGAATAGCATGATCTCGCGCGACACGAGAGCCGAAACCGCGCAACTAGGGTCGTGAATTCAACTGATTAGGTATGCGGTCAATAGCATCCCGCTGCGTCAGGCGTTTTAGGGGTCGGCGAAGAAAGTCGTTTCGAGCGGGTATGGCCTTGGGTATCATCGACGGTGAATTTGGCGTGATGTGGAAACGAGCAGTGAAGCATGATGGTTCATCAGGTACATGACCGGCGTATCGGCCGGCGCGCGACGGGGTGCGATCTGGTCGTCTAGCTGGGCGGTTCAGCACTGATTTCGACTCTCGTTTCCAAATCTTGCCCTGGTCTCCCATGAAAAATAAAACCCGCTTGCGCATGGCCGTCGATATTGGCGGCACTTTTACGGATATGGTCCTGGTCGATGAGGACAATGCCATCCTCGCCACTGCCAAGACGCCGACCACCGCCAATCCCACGGACGGCGCCCTGGCCGGCGTTCGCCACGTCATTGCCCAAGCGGCGGTTGACATGGGCGACATCGCCGGCTTCATCCACGGCACCACCCTGGCGACCAACGCGCTGATCGAGCGCCGGGGCGCCACGGTGGCCGCCATAACCACCGCCGGTTTTCGCGATATTCTCGAAATTGCCTACGAGCGGCGCTACAGCCAGTACGAAATCAATATCGAGAAGCCCGATCTGATCGTGCCCCGGGCGCGCTGTTTCACCATCGCCGAGCGCATGTCGGTGCGCGGCGATGTGCTCGAACCGTTGGCCGAAGACGCGGTGGATGACCTGGTCGCGGCGCTCGACGCCTGCGCGGCCCAGGCGGTGGCTATCTGCCTGCTCCACGCCTACGCCAATTCGTCTCATGAGCAGCGCCTGCGTGATCTGTTGCTGGTCCGCCGTCCCGGCCTGACCATATCCCTGTCCAGCGAGGTCAGCCCGGAGGCCCGCGAATTTCCCCGCCTGTGCACGACCATTGCCAACGCCTACATCCAGCCCCTGATGGCGACCTATCTGACTGATTTCGCCGAGACCTTCGCCGCCGAGGGGCTGGCCTGTCCGATCCTGATGATGACCGCCGGCGGCGGCATGAACACCCTGGACATGGCGGCGCGGTTTCCCATCCGGCTGGTCGAGTCCGGGCCGGCGGGCGGCGCCGTTCTGGCGGCCCGGGTCGCGACACGCTGTGGCCACGGGCAGGTGCTGTCTTTCGATATGGGCGGCACCACGGCCAAACTCTGTCTGATCGACAACTACCGGCCCCAGACGGCGCGCCAGTTCGAAGTCTCCCGTGCCGCGCGTTTTATCAAGGGCAGCGGCATGCCGGTGCGCATTCCCGTGGTCGAAATGATCGAGATCGGCGCCGGCGGCGGCTCCCTGGCCAGTGTCGACCGGCTGGGCCGGCTCTCGGTCGGGCCGCAAAGCGCCGGTAGCGAGCCCGGCCCGGCGGCGTTCGGCAAGGGCGGCACCGAGGCGACCGTGACCGACGCCGACGTGGTGCTCGGCCTGATCGACCCCGACGCTTTCGCCGAGGGCCGGCTGACCATCGACGTCGGGGCGGCGGAAACCGCCTTGCGGAACAACGTCGGCGATGCCTTGGGCACGGATGCCCGCGGCGCGGCGGAAGGGGTCAGCGAGATCGTCGATGAAAGCATGGCCAGCGCCGGGCGCATGCACGCGGTGGAGTCCGGCAAGGACCTGGGCGAGCGCACCATGATCGCCTTCGGCGGCAACGGCCCGCTCCACGCCACCCGGGTGGCGCGCCGTGCCGGTGTCAGCCGAATTGTTATCCCGCGCGATCCCAGTGTCGGTTCGGCGGTGGGGTTCCTCTATGCGCCGGTTTCCTTCGAGATCGTCCGCAGCCGCTATGCCATGCTCGACAGCCTTGATATCGCCGACCTCAACGGCCTGTTCGAAACCATGCTGGGCCAGGCTGAGGCGGTTGTCCGGGCCGGCGCGCCGGTCGGCGATCTGCTGCGCAAGCGGACCGCCTTCATGCGCTATCACGGCCAGGGCCACGAGATCGAAATCACCCTCGCCGACCGCGATGTGGTCGAGGACGACATCGCCGTGCTGCGGGACGCCTTCGAGATCGAATACCGCCGCCAGTTCTCCCGCGCCGTGCCGGGCATGGAGATCGAAATTCTCAACTGGGCCGTCGGGGTCTCAAGCGTCGTCCCAACCGTGGCGCCCATGGCCCAGCCGGGCGCAAGCCGCCAGGCGGAGCCGCGCCAGTCGCGGCCGATCTTGTGCGACGTCAGCGGCGACATGGTGGACGCCGCCGTATTTGACCGCGCTGACCTGGTGCCCGGAGACCACCTGTGCGGTCCGGCACTGATCGTCGAACCCCAGACCACCACATTGGTCAGCGGCGATTTCACGGCCCAGGTGGATATCGACGGCAACCTGCTGCTGAACCGAATCGAATTCGGCGAGGCGCCGTCATGACCGCCCTATCGGCGACCCGGCTTCATGTTATGTGGAACCGTCTGCTGGCCATCGTGGAAGAGCAGGGCCAGACCCTGATCCGTACCGCCTTCAGCCCCATCGTCCGCGAGTCCGGCGACATCTCCGCCGGTATCTTCGATCTCCAGGGCCGCATGCTGGCCCAGGCGGTGACCGGCACGCCGGGCCATATCAACACCATGGCCGAGGCGGTGAAGACCCTGCGCGCCCGCTTCCCACTGCAAGAGATGAAGCCCGGCGACATTTACGTGACCAATGATCCGTGGATCGCTTCGGGCCATCTCAACGATTTTCTACTGCTCATGCCGGCTTTCCGCCATGGCCGGATCGTCGGCTTTACCTCCTGCACCTCGCATCTCGCCGATCTCGGCGGCCAGGGCATGGGGCCGGAGGGCACTGATATTTTCGACGAAGGCCTGCAGGTTCCGCCCTGCAAACTGGTCGACGGCGGCACGGTCAACGCCCTGTTGCTCGATATCGTCAAGGCCAACTCGCGCGAGCCCATCGCCAACGAGGGCGACATCTACGCCTTGATCTCATGTTGTGAAATCGGCGTCAAACGGTTGGTCGAGATGATGGATGAGTTCGGCCTCGACCATCTC
>JAYGEF010000117.1:0-4309 GCA_046582535.1 Alphaproteobacteria bacterium | reverse complement strand
TTGGCAGCCGGCTTCTTCGCCGCGGCTTTCTTGGCCGGGGCTCTTTTCGGTGCCGCCTTCTTCTTCGCTGCCGATTTCTTCTTTTTCTTTGCCGTGTCCTCGGCCGGCTCGGTGTCCGGGTCACGCACAAGCTCTTCTATGGATATGGACTGTTCGGTCATCTTGGTTTTCTCAAGGATCAGATCAACAACCTTTTCCTCGAACAAGGGCGCGCGCAATTCGGCCATTGCTTCGGGGTTCTCGCGGTAGAAGTTGACAACCATTTCCTCCTGGCCTGGGAACGCGCGGGCCCGCTCCATCACGGCGCGGCCGATTTCGTCCTGCTCGACCGTGACGTTATTGATCTGCCCGACCTCCGATAACAGCAGACCCAGGCGCACCCGGCGCTCGGCGATGGTGCGGTATTCGACACGGAGTTCGTCGTCGTCCCGTCCGACGTCCGTGGGATCGGCCTCGTTCTTCGTGCGATCCTCTTCGACCCGCTTCCAAATAGCCTCGAACTCGGCTTCCACCATGCCCTCGGGCACCGGGAAGTCATAGCGATCAGACAACACGTCGAGCAACGAACGCTTGAGGCGCGACCGGGCCAGACCGGCGTAATCATCGGTCATCTGCTTGGTTACAGTTTCGCGCATGGCGGCAAGATTGTCAAAGCCGTGACCCTTGGCGAACTCGTCATCAATGGTGACGGCTGCGGTCTCCTGGATTTCCTTCACATCGACCTCGAAGACGGCATCCTTGCCAGCCAGTTCTTCGTTCATGTAGGCCTCGGGAAACGCCAGTTTGACCGCGATGTGGTCGCCCGGCTTGGCCCCGATAAGCTGCTCCTCAAATCCATCGATGAATGAGCTCGAACCCAGTTCGAGTACATGGTCGGTCGCCGTGCCGCCTTCGAATTCGACGCCATCCACGGAACCGACGAAATCGATCTTCAGGGCGTCGCCCTTCTTCGACTTGCGGGATTTCTCGACGGTCACGAAGTTCTTTTGGCTGGTGGCCAAACGATCGATCGCCTCATCGACCCCGGCATCGGGAATTTCCGGCACCAGGCTGGTTAGCTCGATGTCGTCAAAGTCACCCGGCACGATGTCCGGCAGCACCTCGAGTTCCATGGTGTATTCGAGATCATCGCCGTCATCGAATTTGACCACCTGGATACGGGGCTGTACGGCCGGCCGCAGATTTTGCTCGGCCATGGCCTGGGACGAGGTCTGGTTTACCGCCTGCTCAAGGATCTCGCCGCGCAGGCTGTCGCCATAGCGCTGACGGAGCAGTGAAACCGGGACCTTTCCGGGCCTGAAGCCTGGAATGTTCGCGGTTTTGCACAATTCGCTGAGACGGCTATCGATTCTGGTTTCGATATCCTTGGCGTCTACGACGATCTTAAACTCGCGCTTAAGACCATCGGCGCTGGTCTGAGTGACTTCCATCTGACGTTCAACTACCGCTTTGTTTGATGACATCCCTACCCGTGAGGCATTTCCAAGCCAGTGCAGCTGGCAGCTGCCGGGTAGGTCATCGGATTGACGTGGCGCAGTATCATACGCCGCCATGTGTGTGGCACGCGGATTTAACCGGATTCACAGCCGCCGTCAAACTTTCCGCCGCGCGCTGTCGCGCTGGTCCGACGGTCGGGATCAAGATCGGGGGTATGGATACGCTACTTGACGGACTTGGCGACCGCAAAGATCATAATGGTAACCGCCACCACGCCGAGGGGAATGAGCCAGCCCTCTTCCAGTTCATCCTGGGTCAGACGAAGGCCCTTGATCTGCTCATCCACATTGGATCCATTGAGATAAAGGCTGGTCGTGCCGTCGATTCCGAGGCGGAAATCAAGGCTCTCGCGCGCCACCGTGAAGGGGTCACCGCTTAACGCCGACGTGGAACTGTAGGTGCCGAAGTTATCATTATGTCCGGTATAGCCAACGAAATCACGCCCGGTGCCGGCGCTGAGGCCAAGCCGTGGTGTCGCGTCGGCCACGGTCTGGCCACCGAACGGAATCGAGAAATAAATCTGCGCACTGGTCTCGGTCGAACGGTCAAAGCCAAAGGCCTCACCGGACAGCACAACAAACAACGCAGCGAATAGGATGGATAGCTTCTTCATCGGGAACGCCCCCGTTAAACCCCTAGTTGGCGACGATTTATAACCGAGGCCGAGAGCCAAGGCTGCCATGTATTGCATCCTATGCCACCGGCCATGCCCCGAGCATTTCGCGGCCCAACACCTCATTCCGCCGATTTCGTTAACCATAACGCAGGTTCGAGAAGCGGATTTCCGCCGCGCCGCCAATATTGCGCCGTGGCAACGCTTCGGCCCGCGCCACAGAGGAATGCAAATCGTCACGGGAGAAAACAATGGCCCCAAAAATCGTTTCGACCCCTGCTTCGGGCATGGTTCACCAGCCCGACACAACGAGCGCCGTTCACGAACAAAGCGGCCAGCATGACAACGCCGCAAACAACGCGGATTACATGGATAGCGGTCCGGTCGCCGTGCTGTTCGACGATTAATCCCGACTACGATAGGCCGGCGATAATGTCGTGGGTCGCCTGGGAATCGAAAGCTTTCATGGTGGTCATCCTGACATAGCCCATCTTGCACATGGTCAAGGCGAAGGTCGCCGCGGCCTCGGCGCTCGGCACTTCGTAGATGACAACAAAGTCATATGGTCCCATGACCATGTACGACTGCTTCATTTCACCGCCAAGGCTCTTGAGCGTGGCACGCCCAATATCGGTACGCTCGGCGGCATCCGCAACCGATGCGATACCCTTATCGGTATAATTTATCAGGGCGATGTAAGTTTCCATTGGATTTTCTCCTCCGTTAATGGTGCGGCCCAATGACCGGCTCTTTGCGGTCGCTCGAGACCAGTTGCAGGCGCCAGCCGTCGGGGTCGCGCAAATTGACATTGGTGCGCCCCGTCGAGGCCACGTAGCCAGGTTCCTCGGCCGACTCGACGCCGGCGGCGAGCAACGCCGCATGAGCGGCGCCCGCGTCATCGACCCGAAAGGCGATGTGATTGACGCCGATGACCTCTTCGTCGGTGACCTGATGGAGTTCAAAGATGGGAAATTCCTGACCCGGAATACCCATTTCCACGGAATCACCGTGGTGGGTGGTGCGTGTCAGCAACTCGAAACCGAGGGTTTCGAGAAATCCGATATATTCGTCCAGGTTCCGCACGATCAGTTCGATGTGGTCAACGCCGCGTATCATTCCCCGTCCTCCGTCAGTGATTCGATGGCACGAACATAACCACGGGCTGCAACAAATCGCTAGCTGTGGTTCAATGGGTCAATGATTCGAAGTTGGTCAACACAGGTTGTCCCCCATGAAACGCCTTCGCCTAGCGGCGATTCTTCTCACCCTCCCGCTCCTGGCGGCCTGCCCGGCAGCGACCACGGATTCGGAGTCAAAGGCTGACCTGGGAACCTGGGTCAGCAGCCTGGTCAATCCCGATTGGCGCGCCGACGAGGCCCAGACCCTGATCGAAAGCGCGCCCTGCGCCGATCCGGAAAGCCAGTACAAGGCCGGCCGTATTCTTGAAACCGGTGCCGATGTCGAAGCGGACCCCGTCGCCACCTATGCCTGGTACGCGATTGCCGCGGCTCTGGGATATGAGCCCGCGGCGGCCAGCCGCGATGCCCTGGCGACACAATTATCCACCTACCAGCTCAGCGAAGCCGGCCGCATCGCCTCAACCTGGCCACCCTCGTCCTGCGAGGGCTAGGCCTGCGGGCTGATTATCCGGGAATTCCAGCGGTCAATTGACCGCTGGCAAGCGCGAACGCGCGCCGCCGACCGTTCGGCGTAAGGCTGCGTGCCGTTTGAACGCCCATCGGCCATTCTTAATGGCCGATGGTATAGAGAATGGTGCGGACGAAGGGACTCGAACCCCCACTCCTTTCGGAACCAGATCCTAAATCTGGCGCGTCTACCAATTCCGCCACGTCCGCTTTAGGGGCGCTCTATACCACGCCCCGGCGTGGCGCCAAAAGCTTCCTTGGTGGTGACCTCAAAGCAACGCGCGCACGGCGCTGGCCGCCATGACCTGGCCTTCGCCACTAAAGGCTTCGTGGTTGGTTTCGATTTCGTCGAGCTTATAGAGATAATTGATCATCATGCCGGCCGACTGCTGGATACCGCGCCGCGAGGTATCGGCAAGCCAGTTGATACGCTCGATCCGGGCGCCGTCGCTCAAATGAAAGCGGGCAACCGCGTCCAATGGCCGGCCCGAACGTTTCTCAACAAGCAGATAGCGGGCGCACAGACGGGTCAGAGGTTTTTGCATGCGGACCG
>JAYGEF010000083.1:0-16015 GCA_046582535.1 Alphaproteobacteria bacterium | reverse complement strand
GGCGCGCCGCCGTGGCCCGGGTTCGTAGCGGCTAAGGTATCAAATCTTCGTGCCCCGCCTTGCCGCGTGAGGTCGCCGGTGGCATGATGCGCGGCCTCGGCCCGAGCCGCCGTTACCAAGGGTTTTCGAACATGATGACATTTCTCCGCCTAGGTCTTGTATTGGCCGTAGCGATGGTTGCCCTGCTGGCCACGCCGGACCTTCGCGCCGAGCACGACACCGCCACATCGACGCAGAAAGCGCTCGAAGAGGCCATTCGCGAATATCTCCTCAGCCATCCCGACGTCATGCTTGAGGTGTTCGATATCCTGCGCGAGAAACAGGCGACAGCGGAAGCCGATCAGGCCAACGCCACGATTGTCAGTCAACGCGACGAGTTGTTTAACGACCCGGCCTCGCCCATATCCGGCAATCCTCATGGCGACGTGGTCATCGTCGAGTTCTTTGATTACTTCTGCTCCTATTGCAAACGCGTCATGGATGACGTCCTGACCGCCACCGCCGAGGATCCGGGTGTGCGTCTGGTGTACAAGGAATTTCCCATTCTCGGCGACGCCTCGGTTATCGCGGCGCGGGCGGCGCTGGCTGTCCACCGTATCGCGCCGGACAAGTACGCCGAAGTCCACGAGGCCATGATGTCGAGCCGGGCGCGGCTCAACGAGATGCGCATCCTCTCCATTGCCGAGGAATTCGGTATCGACACGGACGCCCTGCAGGCCGCGATGAAGAGCCCGGAAATCGACGCCGCCATCGCGCGCAACCGGGCTCTGGCCGAGGCTCTTGGCATCAACGGCACGCCGGGCTTCGTCATCGGCGACCAGATCGTCCCCGGCGCCATCAGTCTCGACTCCATTCGCCAGTTCATCGCCGAAGCGCGACAGAGCTAGGCTACTCCCCCCAAGACAAGGTCACTGCCATGAATATCACGCCCCTGCCCCGCGGCATCTACTCACCAGTGTTGACGCCGTTCAACCCCGACCTGGAGCCCGACACGGAACGCTTCATCGGACACTGCAAGTGGCTGCTCGCCGAAGGCTGCAACGGCCTGGTGCTGTTCGGCACCACCAGCGAGGCCAATTCCCTGTCCGTACAGGAACGCCTGACCCTGACCGACGCGGTGGTCGAAGCCGGCATCGCGCCTCATCGCCTGATTATCGGCACCGGCCTGTCGGCCATACCGGAGAGCGTCCGCCTCACCGCCCACGCGGCGGCCCTGGGCTGCGCCGGGGTGCTCATGCTGCCGCCGTTTTATTACAAAGGCCAAAGCGACGAAGGCCTGGCCCGGGCCTATGCGGAGGTCATCGACCGGGTCAGCGACCCGCGCCTGCGAGTCTATCTCTACCATATCACCAAGGTCTCCGGCGTCGCCGTCACCCACGGGGTAATCGAGCGCCTGCTTAAGGACTATGAGGGCACCGTGGTCGGCATCAAGGACAGCTCCGGCGACTGGGACAATACGCGCGGTTTGCTCGAAGCCTTCCCCGGTTTCGGCGTCTTCCCGGGCAGCGAGGCCTACATGCTCGACGCCATGAAGGCCGGCGCCCACGGCTGTATCACGGCGACCGCCAATATCGCCGCCGGGGCGCTTCGGCACCTTTACGACGGCTGGCAAACACCCCAGGCGGAAGCCTTGCAAGAAGTCGTCTCGGCAACCCGCCTGGCAGCCCAGTCCAAGCCCATGATTCCGGGCCTCAAGGCCGTCCTGGCGCGACGTGACGGTGACGACGGCTGGCTCACCATGCGGCCGCCGCTGATGCCGCTCGACAAGGCCGACTCCGCCGAGCTATTCGCCGCCCTTGAAGCCGCCGGCTTTGATTTCCCCCGAGCCGCGGCAGCGCAATAGACCGACCACCGCCGCTCCCATCGTGTTTACACTTATGAGGACTCCATGACCTACGAGACCATTACCTTCGAACGCCAGGGCCCTGTCGGGGTGCTGACCCTTAACCGCCCCGACAAGCTCAACGCCATCAACCAGATCATGGTCGGCGAGATTCGCGGCGTCCTCAAGGAAGCTGAAGCCGACGACGACGTACGGGTGGTCGTGCTCAACGGCGCCGGACGCGCCTTCAGCGCCGGCTTCGACCTCCAGCAGTCGAAACCCGGCGACAAGGAAAAAGGCGTCGCCGAGTGGCGCGAGTTACTGATCGATGATTTCGAAATGATCATCGCCTTTTGGGAGCTAGCTAAGCCGACCATTTCGGCGGTCCATGGCTATGTCCTGGCCGGCGGCTTCGAAATGGCGATTTCCTGCGATATCACCATCGCCGCCGAGAGCACCAAATTCGGCGAGCCCGAGCTCAAGTTCGGCGCCGGTATCGTCGCCCTGGTGCTGCCCTGGATCACCGGCCCCAAGCAGGCCAAGGAAATGCTGTTCACCGGCAACGACCGCATTCCGGCGGACCGCGCCCTGCAGATCGGCCTGGTCAACAAAATAGTGCCCGACGGCGAGCACATGGACGCCGCCATGGCCATGGCCCGCGACATCGCCGTTATGGACCCGGCCAAGCTGGCCATGACCAAGCAGGCGATCAACCGCACCTACGACCGCATGGGCATGCGCGACGCCCTGCGCGAAGCCCTCGACATGGACGTGCTGATCACCGCCCTCAAGACCCACGAGGGCGAGGAATTCAAGCGCATCATGAACGAGGAAGGCCTCAAGGCCGCCGTCAAATGGCGCGACAGCCGCTTCGGCGGCGGTGAGTAATCAGCTAGCCGAAATCGCGCGGTACCCGTCGCGTAACGCTGCGGGAGTAGATGCGTTCGCCGTTCTCGTAGGCGTCGAGGTCGGCGTGGAAGATGAATTCGTCGTGGGTGACCTGGGCTGTCGAGCGGGTCTCGGTGCGGACGTCCCAGCCGGCCCTTTGGTACGCGAAGTCGTAGGTTATTTCGCACTCGTAGGACAGCGGGTCGTGGCGGTTGATGCGGGTCGACTCGCGGCGCCAACGGCCGAATACCAGATCGATTTCGTCGATATAGACTAGGCCGCTGTTGCTGGTGCGCACCACCTCGGTGTCGCCGCTGGCGAAATCGTGGCTCATGGTGCGTTCGAGCACACCCGGCTCGATGACTGTTGAGTCGTAGACCGGCGCCTGTTCCGGGTCCTCGAAGCTCACGGCGGCGTCTTCGGGGCGGGACGCGCGTACCGGCAGAGACAGGCTGCTGGCACTGCTGTACACGGTCATGGTCACCGCCTCGGGCGACGGCACCGCGGTCGGCCAATAGGTGGTCGACAGCGCCACCCGGATGCGATGGCCCGGCGCGAAAGCATGAGCGACATCGGCGAGCCGAACCTCGACCCGGTAGCGCTTGCCCGGCTCCAGGGCCTCGGGCGTCTCGTGGCTATCCCGGTGGCTCAGGTTGAGCAGGCCGTAACCGACTCTCAGGGACGCGCCATCGGAAAACACATCGTTCAGCCGCACGGCGACCATGGCCAGGGGCTTGTCGACGGCGAACTCCAGGGTCACCACCGGGGCGCCGAGAATCTCGACCGTGTCTTCCAACGGCGGCGTATCGAACGTCAGTGAGTCGGCATCGTCGTGGCGCTGATCCGTGGGCAGGTCGTCGCCGTTGCCATAGCTGCACCAGGCCCCCGACGCGGTCCCCATGTCCTGGGGCGACGACAAGGTAAGTGGCGCGTTGTCACCGGACGCATCGCCGAGACCGCCGGGACTGAGCACCAAATGCCAGGGCGTAATGCCATTGGCCGGCGGCCATGTGGGCTCGGCGATCCAGCGCCCCGGACGCTCGACGTATGCGGCGGCCGGCGCCACGCTGTCCTGCATCCAGGCGCGCAGCATGGGCTCGTTCATGATGCCGCTGTCCGTGCCCTTGAGCCACTGGTCCCACCAGCGGACCGCCTCCTGCAGGAAGCCGATGGCCGGGCCCGGCACGCCGTCGTGGCCGAGCTTGTGGCCCCACGCGCCGATGACCCCGATGCGCGGCACGGACAGACCCTCGAGCAGGCGGGGAATGGCGTTGGTATAGGCATCGCCCCAGCCACCGATGGCGAATACCGGGCACTGGATGGCGTCGTAGTCCTCGCACACCGAGCCGTGCTTCCAGAAATCGTCGCGGCGCTGATGGGAATGCCACTCCGCCGCGAACAGCGGCAGGTTCTCTAGACGATGGAGCCAAGTCTCGCGCCAGCCGTCGCCGACCACGTCCGGGTCCGGCGGCGTGGTCAGCTGGCTGAACATGGTCGCGCCCCAGGAGAAGTTATTCTCCAAGGTGCAGCCGCCCATGTAGTGGATATCATCGGCGTAGCGGTCGTCGGTCGAGCACGATGTGATGATGGCGCCAAGCGCCGGTGGCCGGCGCGCCGCGACCTGGAGCGAATTGAAGCCACCCCAGGAAATACCAATCATGCCGACCTTGCCGTTGGACCACGGCTGGGCGGCGGCCCAGGCAATGATCTCGAGGGCGTCGTCCTGCTCCTGCTTGACGTATTCATCGACCAGCAGGCCGTCTGAATCGCCCGAGCCCCGTATATCGACCCGCATGCAGACATAGCCATGGCCGGCGAAATAGCCGTGCATGGCGTCGTCGTGGGCGCGGTAGCCGTCGCGCTTGCGGTAGGGGATGAGTTCGAGGATCGCCGGTACGGGATCGTCCTCGGCGTCATCGGGCATCCACATGCGTGCCGCCAGGCGAACGCCATCGGACATGGTGATCCACTGGTTCTCGATGACCTGGACGGCGCGGGGAAAGCTATCGACGGTCTTCATGTTTTCGATCTCCAAAGTGTCTCAATGCGGCCAAAATACATTCAAGGGCGGCCATGACCAACGCTATGCATAACAACACGGCGATGCTGGTTTCCGTAAGGATCCAGCCGGCGACAAACGGAAACCCGAAGACGCCGATAAAATAAGCAAAGCCGAAGACTTGTAGTGTCTGGCTCATCAAGGCCAGTTCCGCGTCATTGGCAGCCATGGCTTTAACGATGGGATAGGATACGCCGTATCCGATGCCGAACAGGATGGCGCCGATAATGTAAAGAATACGGCTGTCGTCCAGCACGAGGAACAGGCCGACGCTGGCCACCATCACCGCCAACAGCGCGGCGATCACCGCGTAGGGCGCTCGGCCGCCCATGAATTCCGCCAGCAGCACGCGGCAGACGATGACCGTGATGGTATAGGCCAGAAAATAGTCGGCGTAATCGAAGTTGTTGAGGGCGGCATAGACGGTCTGGAAATTCGTAATGGACGCGAATACGGAAGCGCCGAGCCAGACCATGATGATCGGCCGCAGCGCCCGGGTTTTGAGTAACGCCCCAAGGGATTGCAGGGTAAGAGCGTTTTGGTCTCCGGCGTCTTCGCTGGTCGAGAGCCTAGCCACGGTGTTCGCCAGCAGGAAAAATATCGCGGAGCTTAGAACGCAGAGGGCACTGGTAACCAGGAAGGTGGTCTCGATGCCATAGCCGGTTTTCACAAAGTACGCGCCAAGAACCGGGGCCAGGCCAAACCCTGCCATGATGAATACGGATAACAACGTAAAATACCGTACCCGCTCACTTTTTTCGATAATCTGAGTGATGACAACGGGGGTCAGAACGTAGAACAACCCCCACCCGACACCAAGAAGCGCTCCGGCGGCATAGAGCTGCAAGCCGGTTTCCGAGCCGGTGCCGAAGAGAAACAGCGATAGGGCAATCAAAATTCCTGACGCGGCAACGGTCATCATACGCCCGAAGCGGGCCGTGATATGGCCGAGGTACAGAACAGCGATGAGGGTTGTTACCATGGTAACCGCCAGAACGGTTCCGACAGCCTTCTCATCGGCGCCAAACCCGGCAAACAACGGCGGCAACAAAAACGTCAGCCCATAGGTCCCCGACTGGAGAAATATCGCCGTGAAGTAAAACAGGAAAAACGCATTACGTGGCATTAGGATGCTCCGCGCCAGGCGCAATTGGTTCGAATTGGAACGCTTTAGGTACTAGCGGCGGCGCGCACCCGTTTGATGTCTTCGATAGCGGCGAAGGCTGGGCCGGTATTCTCGGGATAGAACGCCACCGGGTCGTCGAGCAGGCCATCAAGGCCGAGCACCCCTTCCAGGGTGGCTTGCAGGCAATAGGCCGAATAGCTCATGGCGTAGCCGCCTTCCTGGACCAAACACAAGCGGCCGCCACTATGGGCATCGGCTAGGGCCATGGCGGCGGCGCCAAGACGGCGGAACCCGGTCATGGTGACACATTGCCGGCCGTTGGGGTCGAACTGGTTGGCATCCTGGCCCGCCGCCACCACGATCATCTCGGGCGCGAAGGCGTCAACGGCGGGAACCACGATTTGCTCCATGGCCCGCATATAACCCTCATCGCCCGACCCCATGGGCAGCGGCACATTGAGGTTGTAGCCCCGCCCGGCGCCGCGCCCGACCTCGTCGGCCGTGCCGGTCTGCGGGTGGGCCGGTCCCCAGGGCCCATGATCCATGTGCAACGACACGGTGAGCACGTCGTCGCGCTCATAGAAGCCCTCCTGGGTGCCGTTGCCGTGGTGGACATCCCAATCGATGATGGCGACCCGCGCCGCGCCGCGATCGATAGCCAACTGGGCGGCCAGCGCTGTGTTGTTGATGAAGCAATAGCCGTCCGCCACGCCGGGCGCCGCGTGATGACCGGGCGGTCGCACCAGGGCACAAGCCAGATCACCCTTGCCGTCGAGCACATGAGCCATGGCGTCAATCGCCGACCCCGCCGCCGTCAGAGCGGCATCAAGAGAGCCGGCGGCAAACGGCGTGGTCGGCGTGAAGCGGCGGCCTTCCGGGGTATCGGCGGCGTGCAGTTCGTCGAGAAACGCCGGCGTGTGGAAACGCATCACCTCGTCGGCGGTAGCTAGATGCCCGTCATGCCAACGCAGATAATCGTTGAGCGGCCCACGCTCGAGCAGGGCATGCATGTTGCGCACCCTGTCGGCGTTCTCGGGATGAAGTTCATCGACCGCCATAAAGGGCGAGGGCGGCCGCTCAAAGACACCGTGGCCGGTGTCGCGAGCGAGCACACCCTCGTGCCAGAAGACATCAATCAAGGCGTCGGCCACCAGGGCCTCCCCTCATCGGAACCTACGGGAGAACGGCTAAGATCAGCCGTTCCAGACGCCCTCACCCTTAAGGTCGGCGACGGTCGCCTCGATGGACTCGCGCATGATGCCGACCATGGTGTCGATCTGGTCCTTGGTGATGATCAGCGGCGGCGAGAAAACGCACATGCTGCCGAACGGCCGCAGGATCAACCCGCGCTCCTGAGCGTGAGTATCCATGCGCTTGCCGATCTGGGCTTCATAGGGGAACGATTCCCTGGTGTCCTTGTCCATGACCGCTTCGACACAGCCCATAAGCATCTTGCCGCGGACGTCGCCGACGATGGAAATGTCCCGCAGTTCCTCGAGTTTTTCGTGGAGATAGGGGCCGACTTCCTGGACATGCTCGCAGATCTTCTCGCGCTCCATGATCTCGATGTTCTTGAGCGCCGCGGCGCAGGACACCGGATGAGCCGAGTAGGTGTAGCCGTTGGAGAAGCTCTGGCCCTGGGAGTTCTTGCCTTCCACCTGGTCGTACAGGCGGTCCGAGATGATCGTCGCGGCGAGCGGCAGGTAGCCCGACGTCAGGCCCTTGGCGCAGGTCAGGATGTCAGGAACGATGTCGAACACCGGCTCCGAGGCAAAGAAGTGGCCGAGCCGCCCGAAACCGGTAACCACCTCGTCGGAAATGTAGATGACATCGTACTTGTGACAAACGTCGAGACAGCCTTTGTGGTAGCCCTCCGGGGGCACCATCATGCCGCCCGACGCCAACACCGGCTCGGCGATGAAGGCGGCGACCTTGTCGGCGCCGACCTTGAGAATTTTGTCCTCGAGTTCCTTGATTTTGTCGGCGCAGAAGTCCTCGACGCTCTGGCCCTCGGGCCGGCGATAGGGGCTCGGCGATGAGATGTGATGCACCCAGTCGGTGATCATATCCATATGGTTCTTGTCGCGCTCCTTGCCGCACAGCGACGCCGCCAGATAGGTCGAGCCGTGATAGGCGTCCTGGCGCGTGATGACGTGCTTCTTCTCCGGCCGGCCCAACATGTTGTTGAAGAACTGGACGAAACGGATCGCCGAATCATTGGCCTCCGAGCCCGAGGTCGACATGAACACATTGTTGAGGTCACCCGGCGCCAGCTCGGCGAGCTTGGCCGCCAGATTGGACGCCGGCGCGGTGCCAAAATAGGTGAATGGCGAATAGTAGGGCATGGCGCGGATCTGGTCGGCCACTGCATCGGCCATCTCGTCGCGGCCATAGCCGATCTGCACGCACCACATGCCGCCCGGACCGTCGATGAACTTGTTGCCGTCGGAATCATAGATGTAGATGCCTTCGGCCTCGGCGATGATCATCGAGCCTTCCGTGCGCCCGGTTTCCAGAGGTTCCCAGGAGTGCACCACGTGGCGGCGGTCTTTGTTCCAAAGGTCTTCGGTATCGTAGGGGAAATTCTTGCGCACGGGGCACCTCACCGGGTTGGTTACGGATGAAGCAGCCAACCTACTCCGCCGCCCTGCGGGGGGCAAGGCGCGCATCACCCACGAAAGATTGCAATGGATTGGAAGGCCGAGCCGTGTATATCATCCGCGCCATAAAATGAGGTCGGGTACCGGTTGATTTTGGAGTGAGTAGAAAATGGCAGTAGAGACCCGACATCGTCTGGCTCCGCTCGTGGATCCGCGCTCGATCGCCATCATCGGGGCGTCGGCCAAAAAGGACTCCCACGGCAATCGCATCATCAGCGTGCTTCGCGAGGGCGGCTTCACGGGCCGGCTTTACGCCGTCAATCCGAACTATGACGAGATCGACGGCATCCCCTGTTATCCAACCATCGGCGACGTGCCCGAGACTGTCGAACTGGCCGTATTGGTGGTCGCCAATCACCGGGTCGAGGCCCAGTTCGAGGCCCTGATCGAAGCCGGCGTTCCCGCCATGTCATTATTTTCCAGCAGCTATTTGGAAGACGATATCGACCCGCCGCTGCTTGAGCGCCTCCGCCGCCTATCCGCCGACGCCGGGCTCATGGGCTGCGGCAGCAACTGCATGGGCTTCTACAATTTCGACGCCAAACTATCCGTCTGTCCCTTTGGCGTGGGCGCCACCGCCGGTCCCGGCCCCATTACCTACATCACCCATTCCGGCTCGGCGTTCACCTCGCTGCTCAACCTCGGCAAGCGGCTTCAGTTCAATCTGGCGGTCTCCGCCGGCCAGGAAATCGCCACCACCGTCGCCGACTATCTCGACTACGCTCTGGACCTGCCGAGCACCCGGGTCGCCGCCCTGTTTCTCGAAGCCATCCGCGAGCCGGAGAAGTTCAGGACCGCCCTGGCAAAGGCTCAGGCCCGCGATATTCCGGTGGTCGCCATTAAGGTCGGGCGCAGCGAGGCCAGCGCCGGTTTCGCCCTCAGCCACTCAGGCGCCATCGTCGGCAGCGACGACGCCTTTCAGGCCCTGTGTGACCGCTACGGGGTCGTCCGGGTATCCAGTCTCGACGACCTGGTGGCGACGTCCGCATTGCTCTCCCTGCCCAAGCGGGCGGCCGTTGGCGGCGTCGCCTCAATCCTCGATTCCGGCGGCGAACGCAGCTTGCTGGCCGATCTCGCCGACGATCTCCATGTGCCTTTCGCAAAGATCAACCAGGCAACCACCAAGGTCCTCGCCGACAATCTGGTATTCGGCCTCGATCCGGTGAACCCCTGCGACGCCTGGGGCACGGTGGCGGATTTCGAGACTACCTTCCCGAACTGCTTCGACGCCCTGGTCAAGGATCCGGACACCGCCATCGGTCTTTGGCTCGCCGACATCCGCAGCGGCAACTTTCTTGCCGACACCTTTATCGAGGCGTGCCGGGCCACGGCAAATTCCACCGACAAGCCGGTGATCATGGCGACCTGGGTGGCGCGCCAACGCTATAGCGAGACCGCCGAAGACCTGATGGACGACGTACTGGTCATCGACGGTGTCGAGCCGGCCCTGCGCGCCATACGCGGTGCCCTCGACTATCGCGATTTCCGCGCCCTGCCGGCGCCCCAGCCACCGGCCCCACCAGCGTCCGACGTGATCGACCGCTGGCGCGACCGATTGTCCCAAGGCGTCGCCCTTGGCGAGGCCGAAGGGCTTTCGCTGCTGGCCGATTTCGGCGTCCCCGCCCTGGCCGTCAAGACCGCCGAAGACCGCGACGGCGCCGTAGCCGAGGCCGACGCTATCGGTTATCCGGTGGTTCTCAAGACCGCCGTTGACGGCATTCATCACAAGTCCGACGTGGGCGGTGTCAAACTCTGCCTCGCCGACAGTGACGCCGTCGGGGCGGCCTATGACGACCTGGCCGAGCGCCTTGGCCCGCAAGTGCTGATCGCACCCATGGCGGCGCGGGGCGTCGAGATGGTCCTGGGCATCACCCGCGACGACCAGTTCGGTCCGCTGGTCGTGGTCGGCGCCGGCGGTGTGCTGGTTGAAGTCATGGCCGACGCCCGCGCTGCTCTGCCGCCCCTCGACGCCGCCGGCGCCCGACGCTTGATCGACCAGCTCCGCGTGCGCCGCCTGCTCGACGGCGTTCGCGGCAACGCTCCCACGGATATCGACGCGGTGGCCGAAGCGATGGCGCGGTTATCGGTGCTGGCCGCGACCCTGGGCGACTGCATCGGCGAACTCGACGTCAACCCCTTGATCGCGGGACCGGACGGCTGCATCGCCGTCGATGCCCTCGTTGTCGGACGTGCACCTTAACGGAGACGCTATTATGAGCGATGACAGACAATACCAGCTGGCGCGTATCGACCAGGACCGCGATCTGCTGATCGACTTCCTCAGCCGCTTCGTTCAGGCCAAGAGCCCCAACCCACCCGGTGAAACCCTGGAGGCAGCGGCTCATATTACCGACTTTCTCGATGGCGAAGGCCTGCCCTACGAGGTGATTTCCGCCCACCCGGAAATGCCCAATGTGGTCGGTCACTACGACTGTGGATCAGAGGGTCGCCACCTGGTGCTCAACGGTCATATCGACTGCTTTCCGGTCAACGAGGACGAGACCTGGACCCAGCCACCGTGGAGCGGCGCCATTGCCGACGGCAAGATCTGGGGGCGCGGTGCCGCCGACATGAAATGCGGCACCACCGCCTCGATCTTCACCTACCGCTACCTCCATCCCCTGCGCGACAAACTCAAGGGCCGGCTGACCCTGACCTGCGTCTCCGACGAAGAGACTTTCGGCCCCTACGGCGCGCGCTATCTCATGGAGCATCATCCCGAGGTTCACGGCGACACCTGCCTCAACGGCGAGCCGGGCAGTCCCTACACCGTGCGCTTCGGCGAGAAGGGACCGCTGTGGCTCAAGTTCACCATCCGCACGCCGGGCGCTCACGGCGCCTACACCCACTTCAGCGCCAGCGCCACCAAGATCGCCGCCAACCTGATCACCGACCTGGAAGCTGTCACCGAGATCGAGCAACAGACACCGGGCAATATTCAGGCGGTGCTGGCGGCCGCGTCCGAGGCTATCGACAAGGCCCAAGGCGAGGGCGCGTCGAAAATTCTCCAGCGTGTCACGCTCAACACCGGTGTCGTCAGGGGCGGGCTCAAGGTCAACATGGTGCCCAGCGAATGCATCATCGAGGCCGATATCCGCCTGCCCGTGGGCATCGAGAAAGACCAGGTTGTGGACGTGGTCGACGACATCGTCGCGGGCTATCCGGAAGCCACCGTCGAGGAGATCAACTTCAGCGCCCCGAGCTGGTGCGACCCGGAAGGCGAAATGCTCAAGATCGTCCAGGCCAACGTCCAGGAGCTCAAGGGTTTCACCCCCGAGCCGACGGTCAGCCTGGGCGGCACCGACACCCGGTTGTGGCGCTATATCGACGTGCCGGCCTATGTCTACGGCCCGTTCCCCCATGGCATGGGCTCAATCAACGAGCATGTGGATATCGAGGAGTTCATCCACATCGTCCGCACCCATGTGCTGTCGGCCTACGACTATCTGACCCGAGGATGACCTGAATGACGTCGCCGCTGACCCCCGATGCGATCCTGCGCAACGGCAACATTGCCACCCTTGATGGCGCTGGCCGCTTCGTCGAGGCCTTGGCGGTCAAGGGCGAACACATCGTCGCCATGGGCAACAACGACGAGATCGACGGCCTCAAGGGCCAGGGCACCGAGGTCATTGAGCTCGACGGTCGCACGGCGATCCCCGGCATTATCGATTCCCACTGCCACCCGGACGCCCACGCGGTCATGCAGACCAAACAGCACGCCATGAGCTGGCCCGAGTTCCAGTCCCTCGACGAAATTCTCAGCCATATCAACAAGGTAACGGCGACCCTGCCCCAGGACGCCTGGTTCGTCGGCTACCGCTACGACGACAACAAGATCGGCGGGGTGCCGGCCCTCCAGCAGCTCGACGCCGTCGGCAACGGCCGCGCCGTCTTCGTATTACGCACCGACGGCCACATCGGCTATGTCAATTCAAAGGCCTGCGCCGCGGTCGGTTTCGACAAGACCACCCCGGACCCGCCGTTCGGCAAGCTCGACCGCGACCCGGAAACCGGCGAACTGACCGGCCTCATGCGCGAAACCGCGACCCACGTGTTTCGCGATCTGGTCGCCAGCGGCAACGCGGTGGCCGATTACGTGGAGGGCCTGGAACCCCTGTTCGACACCTACCTGAGCCACGGCGTGACCTCGCTGCACAACTCCCTGACCTGCTCCAAGGCGGTTCAGGCGTTCCAGATTATGAAGCATACCGGGCGCCTCAACCTGCGAGTCGGAATCATCGCCAACGGCTTCGAGGACGGCATGATCGACGCCTATATCGGCGCCGGCATCCGCACCGGCTTCGGCGACGACTGGGTCCGCCTGGTCGGCGTCGAGTGGTGCCCGGACTGTTCGACCAGCGGCCGCACCGCCGCTTACTACGAGCCCTATGTGGGCACGCCTATTCCCGGCGAGCCGGTACCCAACACTGGCATGCTGCTCTATGACTCAGGCGACCTCACCCAACGGGCCATGGCCGCCCACAGGGCCGGCCTGCGCATTCAGATCGAGGGCGTCGGCGACCGCGGCATCGACTTCGCCATGGATACGGTGGAGGCCTGCCTCGAGGCCCATCCGGTGGAGGACCATCGCATGCGCATCGAGCATTGCTGCAACGTGACGCCGGAGATTCTCCAGCGGCTCAAACGCGCCAACGTTATCGACTCATCGGCCACCGGCTTTATGCATGATCTCGGCGACGCCTACATCAACAACCGGGGCGGGGAAGCCATGGAAGACATGTGGCCCCACCGCGCCCTGATAGACGCCGGGGTGGCGGCGCCGGGCCACTCCGACGCCCCGGTGTGCAGCCCCAACCCGTGGCGCGCCATGTGGTCCATGGTCACCCGCAAGACCGACACCGGCCGCCCCATCGGCCCCGGCCAGGCCATTACCGTCACCGAAGCGCTCCACGCCTACACAACGCTGGGCGCCTACGCCGGCGGCGAAGAACACCTCAAGGGCTCCCTCGGCGTCGGCAAGCTGGCCGACATAGCGGTGCTCGACCGCGACGTGTTCACGGTCCCCGAAGACGACATCCTGGAGACCCAAACCGACCTCACATTGGTGGGCGGCGCGGTGAAGTACCGGCGGGCGGTCTAGACCCTGAAAACGTACTCCTTGCCCGGCTCGCGTTCGATGTCGGGCGGGTAGCGCAGGCGTTTGTCGGCGTAGTATTGCGCCCGGTGGTCGCCTTCGGAGAGCTTGTTGTAGGTCACGTAGAGCACCCGGCGCGGGGCGTTGGTGAGGTTGGGTTCCGAGCGGTGGGGGGCGAACGAGTGGAAAAACACCGCGTCGCCCGGTTCGGTCGGCACCGGCGTGAACTCGACGCCGTCGAGATCATCGCCATCCATGGGTTTCCAGCTTTCGCCGATGATGCCGCGCCGGTGATGGCCGGCGGCGACTTCCAGGCAGCCATTCTCCACGGTCGCCGCATCGACACTGACCAGGGCGGTGATGTGGAGCTTGGCGTAGCGGTCCCAGCCCGCCTGGACGTCCTGGTGCGAGTCGAATCCGCCACCGCCGGGCATCTTGAAATTGATCTTTTCCTTGTAGAGCACTGCCGGCTCGCCGAACAGTTCGCCAACCCGTCCCGACAGTTCGCCAGCGGTCATCAGGGCATCGAAGCCATGGTGGAAAGGGCAGAAGTTCTCGACCCGGTTGAGGATGCGCGCGCCCGGTGCGGTCAGGCTTTCATCGAAGTATTTCATCCACTTGCCGGCAGTCTCGGGACGCCCTTGCATATCCTCGACCCAGGCCGTGATGTCGGCCATGGCGGCGGCGTCGTAAAGCCCGCGCAACACGACGAAGCCGTTGCGCTCGAAAGCCTCGATCTGATCATCGGTGAAGTATCGGCGCTCGGTCATGACGTCACCACATAGCCAATTGCGGCGCTACGGTCCACAGGAAGTTTGGTACAACGCTCGGAATCGGCTAAACAAAACTCAGTTGTGCATATGGGAAACGCTACCATGGATAACGATCTTACCTATATGACCGCCACCGAGATGGTGGCGCGGTTTCGTGCCAAGACCCTGTCGCCGGTCGAGGTGGTCGACCACGCCCTGGCGCGGATTGAGCGGCTTGAGCCGACCCTGAATGCCTTTCAACACCTGGACCCCGACAGCGCCCGCTCGGCCGCCGCCGCGTCGGAAGCGCGCTGGGCCGGGGGCGAGCCCCAGGGGGCGCTCGACGGCGTGCCGACCACCATCAAGGACCTCACCCTGGCCAAGGGCTGGCCGACCCTGGACGGCTCGCTGACCACCGATCCGGACCAGGCCTGGGACGTCGACGCGCCATCGACGGCGCGCCTTCGCGAGGCCGGCGCCGTGCTGCTGGGCAAGACCGCGACGCCGGAATTCGGCTGGAAAGGCATCACCGATTCGCCGCTCAAAGGCTATACCCGCAACCCGTGGAACCCGGCCCATTCGCCGGGCGGCTCGTCGGGCGGTGGGGCGGCGGCACTGGCGGCGGGCATCGGGCCCATCGCCCATGGCAACGACGGCGGCGGCTCGGTCCGCATTCCGGCCAGCTACGCGGGGCTGTTCGGCATCAAGCCGACCTTCGGGCGGGTTCCCGACATGCCGCAAACCAACCCCTACGCCACCCTGGCGATCAACGGCCCGCTGGCCCGCAACGTCGGTGACGCGGCATTGATGTTGAACGAGCTTACCAAGCCCGACCTGCGCGACTGGTACGCCGCCGAGTACCACGAGGTGGACTGGTGCGACGGCCTCGACGATGGCGTGGCGGGACTGCGCATCGCCTATTGCCCGAACCTGGGCGGGGTCGAGCCGGCCGCCGACGTCGAGACGGCGGTGAGCGCCGCCGCCGCGGCCTTCGTCGAGCTCGGCGCCACGGTCGAGCAGCCGGGGCCGGTGTTCGAGCCCCTGCGACCGACCTTCGAGAAGTACTGGAAGGCGGGCATGACCTACCTGGTGGACGGCATTGCGCCCTACAAGCGCCATCTCATCGACCCCCGCCTCCGGGTCGTGGCCGAGGAAGGACGCTCGGCCACTCTCCAGGATTTCTTCGCGGCCATGACCGCCCGGGTCGAACTCGGCGACCTCATGAGCCGGTTCCATGAGACCTACGATCTGCTGTTGACCCCGACCACGGCGACCACGGCGCCCCATGCCGAAACCCTCTACAACACCGAAGCCTACGACCGCTGGCGCCACGTGGTGCCCTACACGTCGCCGTTCAACCTGACCGGCCAGCCCGCCGCCTCGATCCCCTGCGGCGTTACCCAGGCGGGCCTGCCGGTGGGCCTGCAAATCGTCGGTCCCCGTTTCGCCGATGCCCTGGTGCTGCGCGCCGCCCGCGCCTTCGAAGTGGCCCGGCCGTTCCCCCAGCCCCACCCGCTGCTCGAAGCCAGCCTCGCGGCCATGAGCAATTAATGGGACAGTGTATTTAATTAATTAAATACACTGTCCCATTAATTGCTCATGGCCGCGAG
>JAYGEF010000021.1:0-6987 GCA_046582535.1 Alphaproteobacteria bacterium | reverse complement strand
TGCCGCGCCCGGTGGTACCGATGCGTCCGTCCCGGGCCCGGTCGAGGCGCCCGTGCAACGGCAGGATCAATGCCGCGGTTTCAGAGATCAGGAAATTTTCCGGCGTCAAAATCACACCCTGACCGGCGATGGCATCGATCTCCTTGAGCAGTGCCCAGGGATCAATCACCACACCATTGCCGATAACCGACAGCTTGCCGGGGCGTACCACGCCCGACGGCAGCAGGCTCAGTTTGAAAACCTCGCCGTTGATCACCAGGGTATGGCCGGCATTGTGGCCGCCCTGATAGCGCGCCACCACATCGGCGCGTTCCGACAACCAGTCGACAATCTTACCCTTACCCTCGTCGCCCCATTGGGCACCGACGACGACCACGTTGGCCATTACTCTAGCTCCCCCAGCCCGACACGCCGCAGGCCATCGACCTGGGGCCGGTTACCAGCGTTGTTAGTCGCGCGCGTTGTCATGAAATCAGCAACGGTGACGCCTTGCGGCGAAACCCCACTCCGTTGTTACGGACAGAGTTTATCACAGCGGGCGGCATAGCCAAGTCCGCGCTAACCAAAATAGAGGCGAATTAGAAACGAAGCGCCTTGGCTTGCGAAATTCCGTCGATGGCGCGCAGTTTTTCGAGCACCGACTCCGTCACCGCGTCGTCAACTTCGATCAACGCAATGGCGTCGCCCCCGAGATTCGCGCGACCCAGGTGGAAGGTGGCGATATTGACGTCGGCTTCGGCCAGGGCGGTACCCAGATGGCCGATAATGCCCGGTACATCCTTGTTGGTAATGTACAGCATGTGGGGGCCGAGCTCGGCCTCCACGTCGATTCCCTTGACCCGCACGACCCGGGGGCGGCTGTCACCGAACAACGTGCCGGCGACACTGCGGATGCGGCGTTCCGTGGTAACCGTCAGACTTATCAGGGTCTGGTAGTCGCCCCGGCGCTCATGTCTGATTTCGCTCACCTCGATGTTGCGCTGGCGCGCCACCACCGGCGCGTTGACCATGTTGACGCCTTCCATCTGGGGCGCCAGAAGCCCCTGCAGCACAATGCCGGTGAGCGCCGTGGTGTTGAGCCCCGCCACATGGCCTTCGTATTCCACCGCCACCGTGCGCAGACCGCTTTCGGTGAGTTGACCGGCGAAGCTGCCCAATTGCTCGGCGAGTTTCATGTAGGGCCGCAGGCGGGGCGCTTCCTCGGCGCTGACCGACGGCATGTTGAGGGCGTTGGTCACCGCGCCGGCGGTGAGAAAATCGGACATCTGCTCGGCCACCTGGCGGGCCACGTTCTCCTGGGCTTCGCTGGTCGAGGCGCCGAGATGGGGGGTGACGATGACCTCGTCCAAATTAAACAGCCGGCTCTCCCGCTTGGGCTCCTCGTCGAACACGTCCAATGCCGCGCCGGCCACGTGACCGCTCTCGATGGCCACCTTGAGGTCATCCTCGACCACCAGGCCGCCCCGGGCGCAGTTGACGATGCGCACGCCGGGCCGGGTCTTGGCGATGGCCTTGGCGTCGATAATATTGCGGGTCTGGTCGTTCAACGGCACATGCAGCGATATGAAGTCAGCACGAGACAGCAGGGTGTCGAGCTCGACTTTCTCGACAGCCAGTCCGGCGGCCCGTTCCGGCGACACGAAGGGGTCGTAGACGATGACCCGCATCTTGAGCCCCTGGGCCCGGCCGGCGACCACCGAACCGATATTGCCGCAACCCACCAGTCCCAGGGTCTTGCCCGCCACTTCGACACCCATGAACCGGGACTTCTCCCACTTGCCGGCGCGGGTTGAACGGTCGGCGGCGGGCAGCGAGCGGGCCAGGGCCATGATCAGGGCGATGGCGTGCTCGGCGGTTGTTATGGAGTTGCCGAACGGGGTGTTCATAACCACCACGCCCTTGGCGGTGGCGGCGGCCAGATCGATATTGTCGATGCCGATGCCGGCGCGGCCAACCACCTTGAGGCGCGTCGCGGCGGCTAGAACCGCCGCCGTCACCTGGGTCGCGGAGCGCACCACCAGGCCGTCGTAGTCCTTGATGCGGGCGATCAGCGCGTGTTCTTCAAGGCCGGTCTCAACGGTCGCTTCGATCCCGTTGGCGCGAAACACATCAACCGCCGACGGACTCACCTTGTCGGCAACCAGTACCTTGAGCATAGCTAATTCCCTTCGGCGATCATGTCATAGGCCCAGTCCAGCCAGGGCAATAGCGCCTTGATGTCGGCGGTCTCCACGGTCGCCCCGCCCCAGACCCGCAGGCTCGGCGGCGCCGCACGATAGCCGCCGATGTCATAGGCGACGCCCTCCTCGTTGAGCAGCGTCACCATGCGTTTGACCGCCGCCGCCTGATCCTCGCCGCCGAGGCCATGGAACCAGGGTGACGCCACGGACAGGCAGATCGAGGTGCGGGACCGCGTGGCCGGATCGCGAGCAAGAAACCGGGCCCAGGGGCTGCCATCGACCCATTGGGCGATGACCGCAAGATTGGCTTCGGAGCGGGCAATCAGGCCGGCAAGGCCGCCCACGGACTCGGCCCAAGCCAGGGAATCCAAGGCATCCTCAACGCAGAGCATGGACGGCGTGTTGAGAGTTTCGCCTCTGAACACACCGGCGTTGAGCTTGCCGCCCTTGGTCAAGCGAAACAGCTTGGGCAGGGGCCAAGCGGGTGGATGGTTTTCAATACGCTCGACCGCCCGGGGCGACAGGACGAGCATGCCATGAGCGCCCTCGCCGCCCAGCACCTTCTGCCAGGAGTAGGTGGCGACGTCGATACGGTCCCACGGCAGATCCATGGCGAACACCGCCGAGGTGGCGTCACAGATGGTCAGGCCGGTGCGATCCGGGGCAATCCAATCGCCATTTGGCACGCGCACCCCGGAGGTGGTGCCATTCCAGACGAATACCACGTCGCGATCGAAGTCGACCTCACCGAGGTCGGGCAGATCGCCGTAATCGGCCCTCATGACTCGAACGTCATCAATCCGCAGCTGATCGACCGTGTCGGTCACCCACTCGCCGCCGAAGTTCTCCCAGGCCAGCACATCGACGCCGCGGGATCCCAGCAGGTTCCACAAGGCAAGCTCCACGGCGCCAGTATCCGAGGCCGGAACGATGGCCAATAAATAATCGTCGGGCAGTCCGAGCAGGGCCCGGCTGCGTTCGATAACCTGATTGAGTTTAGCCTTGCCCGGCGCCGCCCGGTGGGAGCGACCGAGCAGGGCGTCGTCAAGTGCGGCCAGACTCCAGCCCGGCCGTTTGGTGCACGGGCCCGAGGAAAAGTTGGGATTGTCGGGGCGGATGTTCGGTTTCATGGCGCCATCAAATGTCGATCAGGCCTTCCATATAAGTCACCGCCCGGCCCGATATAAGGATGCGCTCTCCCTGATCTTCGCAAAACAATTCGCCGCCGCGAGCCGACACCTGGTGGGCGCTCAACATGGTCTTGCCCAGGTGCTTGGACCAATAGGGCGTCAGTTCGCAATGGGCGGAACCGGTGACCGGGTCCTCGTCAATACCCGACTGGGGCGCGAAGAAGCGCGACACGAAATCGACCTCGCTGCCGGCCGCGGTGACAATGACGCCGCGCCGGTCGAGACCGCCGATGGCGCCAATGTCGGGGGTCAGTCCACGCACCTGGTCCTCGTCGGCCAGCACCACGAAATAGTCGGCGTTGGCGAGAATCTCCACCGGCTCGACGCCCAGTGCAGGCACAAGGTCCTCCGGCACATCACAGGGTTCGGGCGGCTGGGCCGGGAAGTTCATGACCAGCGAGTCGCCGTCACGGCTGACCGAGAGACGACCGCTACGGGTCTCGAAATGCACCACCTGGCCGCCGATCTCGATCTCATTGAACAACAGGTGCGCCGTCGCCAGGGTGGCGTGGCCGCACAGGTCGACCTCGACCTTGGGGGTAAACCAGCGCAGATCGTAGTAATCACTGCCTTCCATGAAGAACGCCGTCTCCGAGACGTTGTTCTCCGCCGCGATGGCCTGCATGGTGGCGTCATCGGGCCAGATTTCCACCGGGCACACCGCCGCCGGATTGCCGCCGAACACCTGGTTGGTGAAGGCGTCGATCTGGAAAATAGGGATCTTCATGGCTGGTCTCCTGGCTGATCGTAGTCTGTGGTTCTGGCCGGCCGGCGAGCGAGAATGTTCACTGTGATTAGCGATATTACGAGGCCATCGTGCTGGTTGAAGCCTTGCCAGTGAAAACGGCAGACGCCGCGGTCGGGCTTCGACGACGAAGGTCGCGTCTCGAGCACCTCGATGACCGTTCGCAAGGTATCGCCGGGGCGCACCGGCTTGGTCCATTTAAGCTCTTCGATGCCGGGCGACCCGAGGCTGGCGGCATTCAGCAGGTTGGTTTGCCAGAGCAGCCGAAAGCAGGTCACCAGGGTCTGAAATCCGCTGGCGATGAGACCGCCATAGGGACCGGCCTCGGCCGCTACTTTGTCGGAATGGATGGGTTGCGGGTCGTAGCGCCAGGCAAAGTCGAGGATTTCCGCTTCCGACAGGGTCTTGCCGGCGGATTCAAATCGGTCGCCGGGCTTGAAGTCGTCAAAATAGAGCGCGTCCATGGGGCCACCTCCGGCGCCGATAAGATTACCGATTGAGCAAGAACGTCAGGCGGCCGCGACGCAGGACTCGATGGCCTCGACAATGTCATCGACGACCTGGCGTACCAGGGGTTCATCTTCGCCTTCGGCCATGACGCGAACCACCGGCTCGGTGCCCGATTTGCGCACAAGCACCCGGCCGGTCGTGCCCAGGCGGTTTTCGCCGTCGGCGATGGCGCTTTTCACCCGTTCGATCTCAAGCGGTGTGTCGCCGGCGAAGCGAACGCTTTTCAACAATTGCGGCATAGGCTCGAAAAGGCCCGCAACCTCGCTCGCCGGGCGCCCGCTCTCGGCCAGCACCGCGAGGCATTGCAATGCGGCCACCAGGCCATCGCCGGTGGTCGCGAAGTCGCTGAGTACAATATGGCCCGATTGCTCGCCGCCAAGATTGATCCCGGCCCGGCGCATATGTTCGACCACGTAGCGATCACCCACCGGCGCCCGGGTCAGGGCGAGGCCGAGGCTGCCGAGAAAATGCTCGAGCCCCAGGTTGGACATCACCGTGCCGACCACGCCGCCACCGCGAAGCAGCCCACGCTCGTGCCACGAGCGCGCCACCAGGGCCATGATCTGATCGCCATCAACCAGGGTGCCTTGTTCGTCGGCGACCACCAGCCGGTCGGCGTCGCCATCGAGGGCAATACCAATATGGGCCTTATGGGCGACCACCTGCTCGCACATGTAATCGCTGGCCGTGGAACCGCAATCGCGGTTTATGTTGAAGCCGTCAGGCTCGACACCAATGGGCACGACCTCGGCGCCCAACTCCCACAACACCGTGGGCGCGACCCGATAGGCGGCGCCATTGGCGCAATCAACCACCACCTTGAGGCCCTCGAGACTGAGCTTCTTGGGGAAGGTCGCCTTGACGAATTCGATGTAGCGGCCCTGGGCGTCGTCGAGGCGCATGGCGCGCCCGAGACTGGCCGACGGCGCCAGGTTGGTCGACATATCGGCGGCCATAAGGGTTTCGATTTCCGCCTCGATGTCATCGGACAACTTATAGCCGTCAGGCCCAAAGAGCTTGATGCCGTTGTCTTCGTAGGGGTTATGGGAGGCCGAGATCATGACCCCGAGGTCGGCCCGCAGCGACCGCGTCAGCATGGCCACGGCGGGGGTCGGCAGCGGTCCCACCAGGATCACGTTGAGACCCATGGAAATAAAGCCCGCGGTCAGCGCCGGCTCGATCATGTAACCGGAAAGACGGGTATCCTTGCCGATGATCACCCGATGGCGGTGCGACCCATGGGTGAAGTGACGGCCGGCTGCCAGACCAACGCGCAACGCGGTTTCGGCGGTCATGGGCCCGCTGTTGGCGGTGCCGCGAATGCCGTCGGTGCCGAAGTATTTACGTGTCATAACAAAGCCGTCCCATAAGAATTCACGGCGACTCCATAATAAATCTTTTCACAAGAAGAAGATACCCCGTGTCATCCACCTGTATTCGCCCGCGCAGCCGTCATGGCATGCCACACGGCGACGGCCTGTACGGTCTCTGCGACATCGTGGACGCGGAGGATCTGGGCGCCCTGGTCGAGGATGGCGAGACCCGCCGCCAGGCTGCCGGAGAAGCGCTCCTTGGGGGCATCCACACCGGCCAGACGGCCGATGAAACGCTTGCGCGACACGCCCAGCAGCAGCGGGCAGCCGAGGCCGTGGAGCAGGCCGAGGCGCTGGAGAATTTCAATGTTGTGACCAAGTGGCGATTTGCCGAAACCGATGCCGGGGTCGATGGCAATGCGGCGACGCTCGATGCCCGCCGCCACACAGACTTCAATGCGCCCTTCGAGAAAGTCATAGACGTCGAGCGGCGCGCAATCGTAGTGCGGGTCTTGCTGCATGGTCCTGGGATCGCCCTGGGTGTGCATGAGCACCACCGGCGCGGCGCTGGCGGCGACGGTTGCCAGGGAGTCATCATCATAGGTCAGGGCGCTGACGTCGTTGACCATGGCGGCCCCGGCGTCGAGCGCGGCGGCCATTACCCGGGCCCGGCGGCTGTCGATGGACAGGGGGACGCCGACATCGGCCAGCCCCTGAATCACCGGCAACACCCGGGCCAGTTCCGCATCGCCGTCAACCGCATCAGAACCGGGCCTGGTCGACTCGCCGCCGATATCGAGGATCGCGGCCCCGGCCTCGACCATGGCCCGGCCATGGGCGATGGCCGTATCAGCTTCGGCATTGTCGCCGCCGTCGGAAAAACTGTCCGGCGTAACATTGATCACGCCCATGATTGCCGGGCAGTCCATGGGAACGCCGGCAAACCGCACCCGTGACGCGGTCAGGTTATCGAGCAAGCGGGTGGCGCGGCAGCCCGCCCAATCAGCGACCTCGTCGATACCGGCGATTGTCGCGGTGACGATACCGGA
>JAYGEF010000446.1:0-6165 GCA_046582535.1 Alphaproteobacteria bacterium | reverse complement strand
GGTTCGGCGACCGCGCTGGTCCGGTAAAGCCCGAACGACACCGCCCCGCCAATCCCAGATACGAGAGGGCGATAATACCGTGAATCAAGGCCGTCATAGTCAACCGCAACTGTTCAATGCCGCAATCCTCGCCCCATGGTCGCCAAATAAGGTTAAGGAGTGGTTCACAGAGCGCAATATTTTGAACCTGTCCGCCGGGTTACATCGCCGCCGTGCCGTGTCATGATGGCGGCGACAGAGCGCCGATCAGGCCGGTGCTTGATCACACCCGGGAGATCGGCCGCCAGCATGCGGACAGGCGCCAATAAATTCCTGATCGCCGCCGTGACGGTTATCGGTGTCGCGATCCAGATCGTCTGGGCGGCGGCGTTGAATTATCCGCTGGCGCTGGCGGTCATCAGCATTACCCGCAGCCTGACGCAGCTCTAGGCATCCAGGCCCACCGCGTCGGCGATCGTGGCGATGCCATCGGCCTTGAGCAGGGCGGCGAGTTCATCATTGATGCGGGCGACCAGACCGGGCCCGTGATAGACCAGCGCCGTATAGAGCTGGACCAGGGACGCGCCGGCGCGAATTTTGCCATAGGCGTCGGCGCCCGAAGCCACGCCGCCGGCGCCGATCAAGGGGATGCGGCCTTCGGTCAGGCGGTACATATGACGCAGCAACGCTGTCGAGCGGGCGAACAACGGCCGGCCGCTCAAACCGCCGGCCTCGTCACGGTGATCACTTGTCAGGCCGCCGCGGGACAACGTGGTGTTGCCGATAATCATGCCGTCGATGCCGGCGGCCAGGGCGACGGCGGCGATATCGGCCTTGCCGGCGTCGTCGTGATCGGGCGCGATCTTGACCACCAGCGGCGTGAAACGGAAACCGGCCGGGGTGATCTGGGCCCGCGCGTCGATCAGTGTGGCGAGCAGTTCCATGAGCGCGTCGCGCCCCTGGAGATCGCGCAGACCCGGGGTGTTGGGCGACGAGACGTTGACCACCACATAGTCGGCGCAATCAAATGTCGCCGTGAAGCCGCGCAGGTAATCGTCAATCGGATTGGCGGCATCGCGGTTCATGCCGATGTTGGCGCCGACGATGCCCTGGCCCCGGCGGGCCAACCGATTAACCACGGCAATCAGCCCGCCATTGTTGAATCCAAGACGGTTGATCAGCGCCTGGTCCGGCTCGAGACGAAACATCCGCGGCTCGGGATTGCCCGCCTGGGGTTTCGGCGTCACCGTGCCAACCTCGACAAAACCGAAGCCCATACGGAGCAGCGCGGCGAACACTTCGGCATTCTTGTCGAAACCGGCGGCGAGACCCAGCGGATTGGGAAACGCCCGGTCCCAGACGCGAATTTCCAGGGCCGCATGACGATTGGCCGGCGCCGCCGGCACCAGCCCGGCGTTCAGCGCCGCCATGGCCAGGCCATGAGCCTTCTCGGGCGGCAACAGACGAAGCCCGGGCCAGGCCATTCGGTACCAGTCGGTCATGGTGGCTGACCCTATCGCACCGGTGCCCCTATGAACAGCGGCGCTGGTATATGATCACCTATGATCCGAACGTTACTCTTGATCCTTGCCCTGCTTGCCGCATCGCCGGCGCTCGCGGCGAATTCCGTAGCAACGCTTCTCAATACCGCCATTGCTCTGGCCTGTGCCGAGGACCCGGTTGACTTGGACGCCATGGCGGAAGCGCTGCCCGGCACTATGAAACGTATCGCCGAGGACCCCATCGTCCTGGGCGACGAGACGTTCGGATGGCGACGACAATTCACCTTTGTCCATGGCGGCATGCTGCATCTGACCCGCCTGACCACATGGCGCCGCATCGAGGCCGAATACAGCGCCCCTCACGGCGGCGGGGCGCGCCCGGAAACCATCATCATTGTCGATGCCGGCTGCCGAATTACCATGGCGCGGCGGCTGATTTACAACGCGGCGGGGATCGCCGAGGCGATTGAAATTCTTGGCCCCGATCTGGCACCCACCGGCGAGCGCGAACGGCTCAATCCGGCCGCGCCGCCGGGCATGGATCCGGGCGGGGTTACCGTCGCCCTGGTCGATTCAGGGGTCAACTACCTGCTGCCCGCCATCGCCGGCGGTCTCGCGCGCCATGGCGACGGCGCCCTGGTGGGCTACGACTACCGGGACATGGACGCGCGGCCGTTCGACGCCGACCCGGCACGCTCGCCGTTCTTTCCCCAGCGTCACGGCACCCGGGTGGCCAGCGTTATTCTGGCGGCGGCGCCCGCCGTACGGCTGATCCCCTACCGCTATCCCCGACCTGATTCGGGACGCCTGGTGGACCTTATCACCGACGCCGCCAAAAACGGCGCCCGCATCGTCAATCTCGCTATGGCCAGCAACCGAATTGAGCATTGGGACGGCTTCAGGGACGGTGTTGCAGCCCATCCCGATATCCTGTTCGTGGTCTCGGCGGGCGACGACAACCGCGATCTCGACCGCCGGCCGATCTATCCCGCCGCCTTCAATATCCCCAATATGCTGGTCATCGCCGCGGCCGACGGCTTCGGTGAGCCGGCGCCGGGATCGAACTGGGGCAAAGCCACGGTGGACCTGCTGGTCCCCGGCGAGCAGGTCCCGGTGATCGATTTTCACGGCGCCGCCACCACCGCTTCCGGGGCCCGTTTCGCGGCGCCGCAGGTCACCGCATTAGCGGCGCGGCTGCTCGTTCAACACCCCGACTGGACCGCTACCGAGCTCAAGGCGGCGATCATCGCCAAGGCCCGCCTAGTCGATGCATCGGGGCGCCTGACCAGCCGCTACGGCTTTCTCGATCTGAACCAATAGGCGCGCCGGTCAGAGCTCCAGCGGCCTGGCTTGGGCGACAAGATCAGGGTCGCGTTTCCAGTCGTCGGAGACATCGACGTAGACCTCGAACTGATTGCCGTCCGGGTCGTCGAAATAGAGTGACTTGGTAACCCCGTGGTCAACCGGCGCGACCGCTACGCCGGCCGCTTCGAGATGGTCCCTGGCGGCGCGCAACGTGTCGACATCGTCGCCGATCTTGAACGCGACATGGGCGAGCCCGACGTCCCCGTCGCCGGGGCTCCCGGCATTATCGCCGAGCGCCATGATCGCCAGGTCGTGGTGGTCGCCCAGCGTGTAGAAAGTCATGGGAAACGCTTCGTCCCGCGACGCCACGCGCAGGCCAAGCACGTTCTCGTAGAACGCCTGGGCGCGCGTCATGTTGCTCACCTTGAGAACCACATGACCAAGAGACTGTATTTTCATGTTTCCTCTCCTTACCCGTTGCATCCCCACGGACGTCATATGAGTGCCATGCTGTGCTTGGAAAAGGCCGGCCGGGCGGCTAAGCTCGCGGCTCTCATCATCACACAATTGTAGCAGCGGGAAACGGCAATGGAAGCGGTCAACTATATCGATGGCGAATGGGTCGATGGCAATCCGGCGATCCTCGGGCCCCACGATCAGGCGTTCTGGTTCGCCACCCAAATCTTTGACGGCGCCCGCGCCTTCGACGGTGTCGTCCCCGACCTCGACCGCCATTGCGAGCGCGCCATTCGCTCAGCCCGCTTCATGGGCTATGAGCCGGGCATGGAAGCCAGTGAGGTCATCGACATCGCCCTTGAGGGCTGCGCCAAATTTCCCGCCGGCAGCGAGTTGTACGTGCGGCCGATTTTCTATCCCGGCGGCGGTTTTCTGATTCCCGACGCGGACTCGACCAAGTTTGTCATGAGCATCAATGAGGAAGCCCTGCCCGATGCCACGGGTTTCTCGGCCTGCCTGTCGAGCTATCGCCGACCCATGCCGGGCACGGCCCCGACCATGGCCAAGGCGTCGGCGCTCTACCCCATGACCGGCCTGGCCGAAATCGAGGCCGCGAAGAAGGGTTTTGACAACGCGGTCATGCTCGACTTCGAAGATAATGTGGCCGAATTCGCCAGCGCCAACCTGTGGATCGTCCGGGGTGGCGTCGCCCAAACCCCGACCTGGAACGGTTCCTTCCTCAACGGCATCACCCGCCAGCGGATTATGGAACTGCTGCGCGGCGCCGGCACGGCGGTCGAGGAACTGGTGCTGACCTGGGACGACATTAAGGAAGCCGACGAGATTTTCTCCACCGGCAACTACGCCAAGGTCAAACCCTTGAGCCGTCTCGAAGATCGCGAGCTGCAACCCGGCCCGGTCTTCCGCAAAGCCCGCGAGCTGTACTGGGACTTCGCCCGGACAAGCAAATTCAGGGTCGGTTGAGCGGCGACATTATTACCAATAATTAACTAATTCTCCGTAGATTTCAGGGGTGCCGCATGGCGCAGGGCTGCTGACGTCGGAGAAAACAAATGGATATTGCTGTCGACCAGAGCGCCGGCTCCACCGTGGAGCGTGAGTTGGGCGAACTGTTGCGCGAAATTCGCGACCAGCATCTCGTGGCGGCTGTTGACGAACTCAACGAAATCGTCCGGGTCACCGAGGACGCGACCAACACCATTCTTGAAGAGGCCGAAGAAATAGACAACGGCGGCATGATTACCGATTCCGTCGCCAAATTTTACGAGGCCTGCAGCTTCCAGGACATTACCGGTCAACGCATCGGCAAGGTGGTGGCGGCCCTAAAAAAACTCGAGAATCGTATCGATCAGATCTCGCAGTCGTTCGGCCACGAGTTGACCGCGGCGGGACAGCAGGTCACGCCGAGCAGTGTGCCGTCGGTTGACGCCGACCTGCTCAACGGTCCGCAATTGCGCGAGGCAGCCAAAAGCCAGGCTGATATCGACGCCCTGCTCGCCAGCTTCGACTGAGACGACCGCCGCGCTGCCGCCGCTTTATGCTATAATAACGCCGTCGTCCACATGAGGTGACGATGCGACCTGTTGCGCGACTGATCACCCTGGTTATCGGTCTGGTCATGCTGGCCGGGATTAGTCACGCCATTGCCGCGCCGCCGCGCATCGCCCTGGTCATCGGCAACAGCGCCTATCAAGACATTCCCCTGGCCAACCCGGCCAACGACGCCCGGCTCATCGACGCCACCCTGCGCGGACTCGGGTTCGACGTGATGCTGGTGGTGGATGCCGACCAAAAGGCCATGAAATACGCCATTGTCGAGTTCGGTGAGCGCCTGGCCCAGGCCGGCGGCGATGCGGTGGGGCTGTTCTTCTACGCTGGTCACGGGCTCCAGGTCGACGGCCAGAACTACCTGGTGCCCCTGGCCGCCGAGATCAAGAAAGAAAGCCACGTGGCCATCGAGGCGGTGAGCGCCGGCTGGATCCTCGGCGAAATGGAATATGCCGGCAATGCCATGAACTTCGTCATTCTCGACGCCTGCCGCAACAACCCGCTGAGCCGCAGTTTCCGTTCGGCCGCCCGGGGGTTGGCCCGCATGGACGCGCCGCGCGGCAGCATTGTCGCCTATTCCACCGGCCCCGGCGACGTGGCCCGCGACGGCGACGGTTTCAACAGCCCCTACACCACGGCCCTGGCGCGGGAAATGAAGACCTCGGGCATCTCGGTCGAGCGTATGTTCAAACAGGTGCGCATCGCCGTCATGGCCGATACCGACGAGCAACAGGTGCCCTGGGAGTAATCGTCCCTGACCGGCGATTTCTATTTCGCCGCCGCGCAAGAAGCCGCCGGAACCCCTGAAACGATCGACGTCCAGGCGCCAACACTGTCCGCCGAAGCGACCTTGTGGGCGGCGATCGAGAACAGCAGCAATCCGGTCGACTACATGGCCTATCTCGCCGAATACCCGGACGGCACCTTCGCCGCTCTCGCCCGGGCGCGTGTGGAATCCATGCAGGTGGCAACGGCCACTCAGGAGACCCGCGAAGCATCGACCACGGAACTGACCTTCTGGGACGCCATCAAGAACAGCAGCAACGCCGCCGACTACGAAGCCTACGTCGCACAATTCCCGGACGGCACCTTCGTCACCCTGGCAACCAACCGCATCGCCATGTTGCGGGCCGGCGAAACCCCGGCGGCGGTGGCGCAACAGCAGGCCTCGCTGCCCGATCCGACCGAGGAAGTCGCGGAGTTCGATGGTGACTGGATCCTGAAGGTAAGGGGTGACGAGTGTTCCCTGGTCGGGCGGACGAAGCCACTGTGGTGGTATCCAATTCAAGCCTCAGCGGCTCGATCAAAATCGGCAGCTTTGGCATGTTCCAGGTCCAGGGTACGATCCTGCCAT